>CAVCWN010000235.1:0-6989 GCA_963605975.1 Desulfovibrionaceae bacterium
GGCCTAAGATACTAGTAAATTTTAATTATTACTAATTATTATTTTTAGGGGATTTTGTTTTTTAGAAGATACTTTTTTTTAGTGGGGCAAACAAAAAAGGCTCCTTTCCATAAGAAAGAAGCCTTAGTCGGGACAACAGGATTCGAACCTGCGACCCTCTGGTCCCAAACCAGATGCGCTACCAGCTGCGCTATGTCCCGTTATGGAGGATGAGGGGATCGAACCCCCGACATTCTGGGTGTAAACCAGACGCTCGTACCAGCTGAGCTAATCCTCCAAAACTTTCGTTGAAGTGATTAAGAATATATACTTTATTAAAAAAAGTGTCAATAGATAAAGTTAAAATCTTAAAAAAAATATTTTTTTTCGGATTGCATGCGAAATGTGCTGCTGTTTTTGAAAGCTGTGTATGTTTACGAAAGTATCGTATGTTTACAAAATGCGTACACGTTTACGAAAGGCGGGGCTATTCATGAAAACGGAAGGCTGTTTTCATAAAGCGTGCCTCCTTTTGAAAACAGCCTTCTTTTAAAAAATCCAATCGCAATTTCCTAGATGACTTATTTTTTACAGGCAAGTAAAAATTATTCCATTGAATTTACAATGTCATCGCGGAAAAGGAAAATGTCATTTATCTTTTTTGAATAAGAAGCATCCACTTCGCGGCGGTCCAATCTTTCGCTTGTCAAATTTACTGTAAAGGCAACCGTTGCCGGTGTGTAGCCCTGACATTCAACGCTTAGGGTAAAATTAAATTCCTTTGTAAAATTTTCCCTGTCAGCAAGCTGGGGCGCAACCCAAAAAGAAAATGAACCATTCGTAACCTTAAAAGTCTTGCAAGGATTAGGCCATGTAACGTCCATCATCTCTGCAACTTTATCATTCATTTTTAAAAGAATACTTGCATCAGATAAAGGTTCAAATGTTGAACCATCATAAACATTTCCCACAAAATTCGGAAAGTTAAAAAGAAGGGCATTTGCATCCGGCGAAGCAGCAGAAATTTTTCTGGCATCTTTGTGATAAGGCCGCTTTGAAGCAGAAACAAGGCGCATGCCTTCAATAATCAATTTATCAATATCAGCATTAATTTGAGAGTCTTTTAAAACCGTAGAATGGGAATGTGTAATGCCACGGCCGCTTACAACATATTTTGGCGAAATGCGGTTAAGAACATAACAGGATGTGTCAAGACGGCAGTTTTCGCAGTCACATGTCAGCCAGACGGCTTGCCTTTCCATAACCTGGTTATAAATATCATTCACTCTGTTTATAACTTGTTCTTCCATGATGTTGTGGATATTTATCATTTTGTCCTCGAAGTAAATCTATTATAAACTCAAATTGCCCATATTGCAAAAGAAAAATATTTTCTTTTTATGGCAGCATTCCTCTTTTCTAGAAATTGCTCTTTTTCTTTCCTAGCAGGCGGTCATCTTGTTTTATTGGGCACTAGCCTTTATCTCTTTAGAAAAAGAAGGCCTCTTTAAAATTCAAGAGGCCTTTAAACTAGAAAATTGAATTTTTACTGGCCGCCTTTTTTTGTGTAGCGGGCAAGTCCACCTTCAAGAAGAATTTTTCTTGAACGTTCGGCTAAATCATTTACACCTTCAATTTTTACATCCCCAGAATCCTTTTTCAAAATAATATTGAAAGCAGATCCAGTTTTAAGGCTTTCAAAAATATCTTTAATTTCAAGAATGTCCCCTTCAGAAATTTTATCATAATCATCCGGATTTTTAAAAGTGATAGGAATAATGCCATAGTTAATCAAATTTGCCTTGTGGATTCTTGCAAAAGATTTTGTAAGAATGGCACGTACTCCCAGATACATAGGGCCCAAAGCCGCATGTTCACGTGAAGAGCCTTGACCAAAGTTTTCACTTCCTACAACAAAGCAGCCTGAAAAATCAATAGCCTGGGCTTTTTTGTAAAAGTCAGGATCCAGTCTTTCGTATGTGAATTTTGAAATTTCAGGAATGTTACTTCTAAAAGGCAAAACTTTTGTTCCGGCCGGCATAATATCATCTGTAGAAACATTGCTTCCAGCTTTTAAAAGGACTGGCAGTTTAAGATTGTCCTGACATTCTTTGCAAGGAGGACAAGGCTTAATGTTAGGTCCGCGCAAAATCTCAACATTTTTGGCTTCTTCCTCAGAATATGGCGGAATGAGCATGCCTTCATCCATTGCATTTTCAAGTACATCTTTTGAAGAAAGGCGTTCATCCTTTCCTTCAAGCAAAGAAATCCTTCCATTAGCAGTATAGGTTTTGTCTTCATATTCAATGCTCGAAGGATCTGTTATGTAACCTGTAATGGCAGAAGCAGCTGCGGTTTCCGGGCTGACAAGGTAAACACTTGCGTCCGCAGTTCCTGAGCGGCCTTTGAAGTTTCTGTTAAATGTTCTAAGTGTAACTCCGTTTGAGTTAGGAGCAAAACCCATTCCAATACAAGGTCCGCATGCACTTTCCAAAATACGGAAGCCGGCACGAATAAGGTCTCCAAGGATTCCAGCCTTTTCTGCCATCATAAGAGTTGTTCTGCTGCCAGGAGCAATTGCGGCTTCTACTCCAGGGGCAATATGTTTTCCCTTTACAATTGCTGCAACCGCTGCCAAATCATCAAGAGAAGAATTTGTACAGCTACCAATTGCAACTTGTGTAACTTTAATATCTTTAAGTTCACTGACACTTTTTACAGCATCCGGTGAATGTGGGCAGGCCGCAAGTGGGGTAAGGGTGTCAAGATTGATTTCAATCACCTTGTCATATTCAGCACCTTCATCAGCTTTTTCTTCAGTCCAGTCATTTGCCCTTCCCATGCTTTCAAGAAATTTTTTAGTTGTATTGTCAGAAGGGAAAATGGAACATGTTGCACCCAATTCGGCACCCATGTTTGTAACAGTGGCTCTTTGCGGAACAGTCAGCCATTCAACTCCTTCTCCAAAATATTCATAAATGGCACCTACGCCACCTTTTACACTTTCACGGCGCAAAACTTCAAGGATAATATCTTTGGCACCAAGTCCTTTTTTTAATTTTCCAGTCAGCTTTACCCCAAAGATTTTTGGCATTGGCGTATGGAAAGCACCTCCTCCCATAGCAACAGCAACATCAATTCCTCCTGCACCAATTGCAATCATTCCAATACCGCCGCCTGTTGGTGTGTGGCTGTCTGAACCTAGCAGTGTCTTTCCAGGCTTTCCAAAATGTTCAATATGCACCTGGTGGCAAACACCGTTTCCAGGGCGTGAAAAATATAAACCGTATTTTGCTGCAATGGACTGCAGGTATCTGTGATCATCATGATTTTTAAAATCTGTCTGCAAAGTATTGTGGTCAACATAAGAAACAGAAACTTCTGTCTTTACACGCGGCACCCCAATTGTTTCAAACTGAAGGTATGCCATGGTTCCAGTTGCATCCTGCGTCAAAGTCTGGTCAATCTTTATAGCAATGTCCTTACCGCGCTCAATTTTCTGTCCAGGCGTAAAATCCATAGAACCTGGAATTATGTGTTTTTGAATGATTTTTTCAGCCAAAGTTAAAGCCATTTGAATTCTCCTTGTAAACAAAAATACAGCGCCCCTATACTATCAAGAAAAAAACATTTTTACAATAAAAGGCATTTTTTTTGACACAAGGCATTTTTACTTTTTTCCACAGATTTTTTTTACTTCCATTAAATTGTCTACTTTGCTATAATTTGACTATGGCTAAAAAGGGTCTTCTTTTGCTTTCTTTTTTATTTTTTACTTTTATAACATTCTCTTGCTCAAACAATAACCTTGTCCAGGAAATAGAAGAAGATACTCTTAAACATTCAGCAGAAAAAATCGAAAGAAAAATAAAATGGTCCACAGAAATAGACGCAAATGTTTTGGAAGAGCCAATTCCAAGCATCCAGGGCCTTGATAAAAAACTGTCCACTTCAGTTTTTTCCTACAACATGTCTATTTCAAAAAATCAAGCAGTTCCACTTTACCCCCAGCTGGAATCTTTTACCAGTTTGGACTTATCAACTTACACGGAAAAATCTTTATCATTCATAAATTCATTTGCAAAAGATTTAATTGCAGAAAAGTCACTTCTTTCCTATATGGAAGAAGATAAACTTTATGAATTAAAGATCTTTAAATACAATATTGAAAAAATGACACAGGGTAGGACTTTTCCCAAAAATATGAAAACTTTTTCTGCATACATTTTGGGATCAGCTTTTCTAAATGAAAATGTTTTTGAGTGTCCAATCCGCCTTTTTTATTCTGACACATACCTTGAAGGCCAGTATTCTAGTGACCACATTGATTTGCTTGTTTATATTGAAGCTAAAGAAAAATCCTTTAAAATAAAGCAAATTACTTTTATGAAAGAAGAAAAAACTGACTCACCAAAAGAAAATGAAAATCAATAAATTTTTCAGGAGGAAAAAATGTCTGACGAAGAAAAAGAGTTAAGCAAACTTGAAATAGAACTTGTTCTAAAATTTTTAAAAGATAAAAACGCAGCAATCACAATTACTTCTGAAGAAAAAATGGAAGCTCCTCTTGTTCAGCTGAAAGAAAATAAAGCAGAAGTTCCAGATGATGAAAAAATTTCTACATCTTCTCTTTTTCCAGTTCTTGTAAATCCTGAATCAATAGAAGTGTTGCCCCAGAAAATCATTTTAATAAAAAATTCAAAAAGGCAGCTTGAAAATTTCCTGGACAAAAAAGTCAGGGTGCAGTTTTACTTTAATAAAATTCCGCTTTTCTTTATAAGCCAGTTAAAAGAATGTTCTGCAGGTTACGCTTTAGTCATTCCCGAAAGCATTCACCGGGCAAAGGAAAATTTTCAAAAAAATAATTTTGATATTGAAGGAAAACTTTTTTACACAGTTGACGGTGGAAAAGTTGTAAGTCTTTCGTGTTATCCTCTTGCAAATTATCCTTTACTCACCCCCATGCCTTTTTCTGCCATTCCTTTGCAAAATCAAATAAAGGCAAAAAATTATTTAAAAGAATTTGTTGATGAAGCAAAGTCAACAAATACTTCTATAGGTAAGGGCTTGCATTTAATTCCAGTTGCCAGATATTTAAGTGAAGAAGTAAACTTGCAGCTTATTTCTGAAATGGAAAAAAATCTTCCCTTAAACATTTTATATTTTGATCAAGAAAGACTTGTTCTAGCATCAAGGTCTAAAACTCAGGATTTGCAGCTTGAAAATGACTACGAAATGGAATTAAGTTTTTTGCTTGTTTCAAACACAATGCTAAAAAGAAAAGTTTACTTAAGTTTTGCAGTAGAAAATATTTATACTTCAACAGAAAATTCTTCCAGCTGCTACATTTGTAAATATACAAAAGTAGCAGAAGAAGACAGACGCTTTTTGGAAGAAAGAAAAAAATCAAAATAGGAATTGCTATTTTTCTTTAGTCTCTTTTTCTTTTTCACAGTTTTCTTTCTTTTGTGAATTTTTTAAATCCCTTGTGTTTCCAATAATGATGGAAACAGGTTTTAAGATTTCTGTGTTTTCAAAAATAATTTTAAGAATTACAGTAAATGGAATGGCAACAATCATTCCTATAAAGCCCCAGATGTAGCCCCAAAGGGTAAGGCTTACAAGAATAATAAATGGTGAAATGCCCAGTCCCTTTCCTTCAATGCGCGGTTCTATAAAGTTACCGATTATTTGGTTTACAGCCAGCAAAAGAATTCCTACATAAACCACGTATCCCCACTGAGGAAAATATTGTAAAAGGGCAAAGGCTGTTGTGGCAATCCAGGAAATTATGGAACCAAATGTCGGAATAAAGTTTAAGATAAAAGATAAAAATCCCCAGATAATAGGGAAGTCCATGTGGATGACTAAAAGGCCTAAATAAACAATGACTCCTGTTACTAAAGATGCCAGGAATTTTATGGAAACATATTGCGTTATGTCTCTGATTATTTTGATAGCCATTGCAGGTACTTTTCCACTTAAATTCGTTTCTTCAAATGCAGTTCTTGCCTTGACTTTAATTGATCTTACTTCAAGAAGTAAAAATAAAAGCAAAAGGAAAATCATAAGCAGATTTTTTGAAGTGTTAAAAAGATTTGAACTGAGGGAAAGGGCAAAAGACTGAAGCCATGTCCTTATTTTTTCAGACCCTAAAAGGTTGTTTAAAAGTGAAACATTTTCATCATAATCTAAATGAAAGGTTTCTACAAAAAAAAGATAAATGGATTTGAAGCGGTCTTCATATTTTGGATAAGAAGCAATTATTGCCTGTACGCTGTTACTTAAAAGTCGCCCAGTTATTCCGCAAATTATCAATGTGATGAGCAAAACAAAAATTATGGATACAACCCAGGGAATGTGAATTTTATGCATTTTTGACAGCAGGGGATAAAATAAAAGTGCTATCAGTATGGAAACAGAAATAGGCATGCTGACAGCGTATGTCCATTTTAAAAGTGCAAAAAATAAAATTACCGCAAAAAAAAGTAAAAGTGAAAAAATTTTTCTTGTGTAGTCTTTGTTTTCTTCCATGGTTTTCTCCGAAAGATTGAATGTAAAAAAGAAGCAGCCCTCATTTTTCTAAGTTGAAAGGGCTGCTTCTTTTTTAGAGTGATTTAAAAATAAATTTTAAAATGCCCTTTCTTATTTTGATTTATAAACAACGCTTTTCTTTTCGCGTGGTCCAATTTTGTCAAATCCACAATAAGGAACAAGCACTTCAGGAATTGAAATGCTGCCATCTGCATTTTGATAATTTTCAAAAATCGCAAGCATTGCTCTTCCAACAGCAATGGCTGTTCCATTTAACATGTGAACATATTTGTTTTTTCCATCATCATCGTGGTACTTAACATTCAGGCGGCGTGCCTGGTAGTCAGTACAGTTAGATGTTGATGTAACTTCACCGTAATCTCCGTCAGGATGATTTTCATCAGCGCGGCCTGGCATCCATGCTTCAAGGTCCCACTTTCTGTAAGCAGGGGCACCTAAGTCACCTGTACATGTAT
>CAVCWN010000236.1:0-3862 GCA_963605975.1 Desulfovibrionaceae bacterium
AGATTAAGCAGCAGACTGTAATGATAATGGAAAATGCAAAAGTCAAAATGACAGAATTAAAGATATAATTTTTCATATCTTTAAAATCATCAGCGCCAAATCTCTGGGCAACGGGAATTGCAAAACCTGTACAAAGTCCCATGCAAAATCCTAAAATCAAAAATTGAACTGAACTTGAAGCCCCTACTCCGGCCAATGCTTCTGAGCCTAAAATTTTTCCGACTAAAGAAGCATCTGCTATGTTGTAGGTTTGTTGCAAAATATTTCCAAGCAGAAGTGGCATGGAAAAATCAATAATCAATTTTAATGGATTTCCACTAGTAAGATTCTTAATCATATTCTACTCGATCTTATGCCTGATTTTTTTGCATCAAAATCAAATTTTCATATTCATTGCATCTCTAACTTCTTCCAAAGTTTTTTGTGCAATTTCCCTGGCCTTTGCTGAACCTTCCAAAAGAACCTTTCTGATATATTCAGGATTTTTTTCCAGTTCTGCTCTTTTTGTGCGCAAAGGTTTTAAATGTTCGTTTAACGCTTCTGTAAGTTCGCTCTTAAGTTTTCCGCCACCGCCTTCGCCAATTCTTTCTGCGATTGCATGAGGATCTTCCTTTGTACAAAGAGAAATAAGATCTATAAGATTTGCAACATTAGGACGATTAACAGGATCGTATGTGATCAATCTTTCACCATCAGTTGTAGCCTTTTTAATAAGCTTTGCTGTTTCATCTTCAGTGCTGCTAAGGAAAATTGCATTGTGGCGGCTCTTAGACATTTTTTGTCCATCCAGTCCCATAACAGATGGAACCTTTGACAAAAGTGCCTGAGGCATAGGGAAAATGGCCTCGCGATCCTTGCAAAATTTTTCGTTAAAGCGGCGGGCAATTGTACGTGTCAATTCAAGATGTGGCAGCTGATCTTTTCCAACAGGAACAAGATTCCCCTTGCAGAACAAAATATCACATGCCTGGTGAATTGGATATGTATACATTCCGGCATTTACATTTTTAATTCCTGCTGCCTGGATTTCTTCCTTTACTGTAGGATTGCGGCTTAACTCAGCATTGCTTACAAGAGTCAAAAAAGGAAGCATAAGCTGGTTGCATTCAGGAACATAACTGTGAGGATAAATAATTACATTGTCACGAGAAGGATCAATTCCTGCAGCTATGTAATCAATTACAAGCTGTTTTGTATTTTGGCTGATTTCTGAAAATGCATCGTGATCAGTTAAAACCTGATAGTCAGCAATAAGAATCATTGTAGGGATTCCCATATTCTGAAGGCGAACACGGTTTTGCAAAGTTCCAAAATAATGTCCAATATGAAGTCTTCCGGTAGGACGGTCACCTGTCAAAATTCTGTATTTTGTAGGATTTACAGCAAGGTCTGCTTCGATTTTTTTACTTGTTTCAAGAGCAGCTTCAAAAGTCTTGTTAATATCCATTTCCATTTCTGCCATAAGTTTTACTCCATTAATTCAAATGATTAGAAATTTTAAAGAAAATTCTAAAAGTTGATTTTAAGCATCTTTAAAATTGTTTTTTACTTTATCACCTTTTTTTTACTCTTGCAATCTTAAAGTTGTCTTCAAAAATTGCAATTTTAAAACACTCTCTTAACAAAATATATATTTTTAACTATTATGTACTCCACTCTTATTTGTTCGAGGAAATTATGAGATCAACAAAAGCAATAATTCATCTTGAAAATTTAAAATCAAATATAAAACAAATTAAGGCTCTTACGAAAAAAGGAAGCCTTTTTCTGTGCCCGGTAAAGGCCAATGCTTACGGCCACGGAATTCTTGAATGTGCAAAAGCTGCCCTGGAAGCTGGGGCGGATTATCTTTCGGTTGCTACAACAGAAGAAGGTATTCTTTTAAGACAAAATGGAATTAAATGCCCTATTCTTCTTTTCAGTTTGTGTTCAATTGATGAAGTCGAAGATTGCGTTTACTACAAAATTACACCTTTCGTTTTTGATAGAGATTATATTCTTATGTTTGAAGAAGCATGCAATAAATCTCATGTAAAAAAATTCCCACTTCACCTTGCTGTTGATACAGGCATGGGCAGAATTGGCTGCTATCCTGAAGATGTTGAAGAACTGGTAAAAACAATTTCTTCAACAAAGCATCTCTTTCTTGAAGGAATGTGCACTCACCTTTGCGTAAGTGATTCCTTAAAGGAAGAAGACAAAATCTATACTCAAAAACAAAAAGAACTTTTTCTTCAGGCAATTGAAAATGCAAAAAAAGCAGGCGCCAATCCCAAAATTTGTCATATGGCAAATTCAGCAGCAAGTCTTTCTCTTCCAGATTTTCACATGGATATGATTCGGCCTGGAATTATTATCTATGGATATTATCCTGACGAAATTACAAAAAAATATCTTGAAGACAATGGAATTAAAATCGATTTAAAACCCGTGATGACTCTTGAAACTCAAGTATGTGCAATTCGTCATTTAAAAAAAGGAATGTCTGTCAGTTATGGCCGCACATGGACAGCAACTGAAGATACGGACATTGCAGTTTTACCAATTGGCTACGGAGATGGATTTTTAAGAAGGAATGCAAGTAGTGGAATCCAAGTTGCCATTAATGGAAAAAATTATCCTGTCCGCGGAAGAATCTGTATGGATCAGTGTATGGTTGACATAGGGAAAAATTCGAATGTAAAAAGATGGGACAAAGCCGTAATCTTTGGAGCAAAAGAGGACGGTGCCCTTCAAGACGCAAATGACATAGCCCTTATGACAAATACCATTTCTTACGAAGTTACAACTTGCATTTCTCAAAGGGTGCCTCGCATTTATACCGATTTGGACTAAGCGATTTTTATTTATTTTTTTTAGATAAGGGGCAGTTCAAAAGACTGTCCTTTTTTTATCATCTTCGGTAAGGATTTTTTTTACTTCACTGACAAGATAAAAAGAACCTGTCACCAAGATGGATTCTTTTTTTTCTTTTGATTTTTTTAATGCAAGTTTGATTGCTTCTTTAAAATCTTCAATCAAGACGTAAGAAAAATTTCTTTTATCAAAAGCAGCTTTAATTTTTTCAAAATCAGTTTTTTTACTAAGGCCTGGTTTTGTTATAAAAATATCTGTAAATTTATTCAGGAAAAATTTTGACATGCCATAAACGTCTTTATCCTGGGCACAGGCAAAAAGTAAAACAGACTTTTTACTTTTAAAAAGCTTTTGCGCTTTGCTAAATGACTGCATTGTGTACTTCATGCTTTTTACTGTATGGGCACCGTCAAGCACAATAAATGGAATTTGAGGATTTCCTGCTGGATTTTTTATGAGTTCAAATCTTGCAGGAAGTCGAGTTTCATTTATTCCCCTTTCGATTATTTTTTCATCCAAAGAAGGATATGCAATTTTTGCAGCTAAAGAGGCAAGCGCTGCATTTTCCAGCTGCATTTTTCCCGTCATAAATGTTTCGATTTTTAGAGGTCTTTTAAAATATTTAGAAAATATTTTCCCTTTCATTTTAAAATCGCCATCTTTGGAAAGAAAATATTTTTCTTTTGAAATTTTTAAATTTTCATCTAGAAAAAAAACAGGAGCATTTTTTTCTTTTGCGGCTTTTTTAAAAACATTCTTTACACTTTTGCTTTGCTGTCTTGCTACAATAACAGGAATCTTGTCCTTTATGATTCCTGCCTTTTCAAAAGCGATTTTTTCTAAAGTGTCACCAAGAAATTCTGTATGCTCAAGTTCGATGGGCGTAATAATGCAAAGTTCAGGATTTATGATATTCGTTGAATCCAGAGTGCCCCCTAAACCAACTTCGTAAACACAGGCATCTGTCTTTGCATTTTTAAAACACAGCATGGCATAGGCTGTAACC
>CAVCWN010000237.1:0-2067 GCA_963605975.1 Desulfovibrionaceae bacterium
TTCGAAAACAGGTGCGCTCCGCTTAGCGAATGGTGTATTTCGAAAACAGGTGCGCTCCGCTTTACGAAAGACGCCTTTCGAAAACAGGTGCGCTCCGCTTTACGAAAGACGCCTTTCGAAAACAGTCACGCCCCGCTTTACGAATAGCGCCTTTCGAAAACATTCACGCCTCGCTTTACGAATAGCCCCTTTCGAAGCCAAACACTTCACGCTTTACGAATATCCCTTTCGTAACCATCCACCCCTCGCTTTACAAAAGCCGCCTTTCGAAGCCACAAAAAAATCAATTGAATCCCGTGGTCATTTTTGCAAACATGTAGCCGCGGATTGAAAGCCAACGCATGAAGGCATTTTGCGAACTGTAAATTTTTCCCAAAGCGCTGCCCTTGATTTCTTTGTAAGTGTCAGGGTCTGTGGCCTTCATGTAATCCCAAAGTTCCTGCTTTTTCTGGTAATTTTCCTTGTTCTTAGAAAGATTGCACAAAACTGAAGAAATGACGCTTATGATTTTTAAATAACCAAACATGTATCTTCTTAATTTTTTGTCTTCTTTGAAAAAGTCTGCACTGTTTTTAAATTCGTCAATCATGATGCGGTTAACGCGAATCTGCTGGTCAATTCTGCCAATCATAACTTTTTCGTTTACGCTTTGATCGTTTCGGCCAATAAAATAATGGTAAAGGCAAACAGGCAGATAGTAAATTTTTTTGCAGTAAGGGAAAGGCTTAAAGGCAAAAATATTGTCTACGTAGAAAGTGTGTTCCGGCAGTTCCAGTTTGCACTGGCGCAAAACATCCGTGCGGTAAATGATGGCATGCATAAGAATGTTTGTGCCCAGAGGGAATTTTTTTGTGTCTGCCCATGAGCAAACTTTTTCTACAGGGAATTGCTTTTTAAAAGAAACAGTTTTTTTGTTTTTCTTTCCAACCTTGTCGTACATAAAGTCGCAAAGCAAAAGATCAATTTCATTTTCCTGGTCAGAAAATTTCTTTAAAGTTTCAAGCACTCTTTTTAAAGCCGCTTCATCAACCCAGTCATCTGAATCAACAACCTTAAAATATTTTCCAGTCGCATTTTTAAGGCCAAAGTTCACAGCCGAACCGTGACCGCCATTCGGTTTGTCAACAACTTTTACAATGGAAGGATTTGCCTTTTCCAATTCGCGGGCCACACCCAAAGTGTTATCTTTTGTAGAACCATCATTCACAATAATAATTTCCACATCCTCACCGCCAGACAAAAGTGTGTCTACGCAGTGCCTCATGTAACTTTCCGAATTATAGCAGGGAATCGCAACAGATAATAATTTCATAAAAACCTCTTATAAAAAAGTTCTTTCATTGTAAAACTAAAAAGCCAGCCTGGCAATTTCTTTTTTTTCTTTTGAAGCATCCCGCCTTTTGTTAAACGGCCCTTGCGCCACTTGCTACGCGCGGTCCTTCGGACGGCCTCCGGCCTGGCTTCAGGGGCCGGCTATGCTGTTTTTGGAAAGAGGCACTTCTTTGGCAAAACATTTAGTCCTAGTTTCGCAGTAGCTGGAAGAAAAGCGACTTTTCTATTCAAAATAATCCTAGCCGTGATGGGAGTGAGCACGAAGTGCGTGCGAAGCGCAGCTGAGCACCGGAGCGATAGCGTAGTCATGGACAGCACGTTGAAGAAAAAGAGGTATGCTTCAAAAGAAAAATAAAATGAAAAATTGCGGCCCTTGTGCAAAAAAAATATTTAGTGTAGAGTTTGGACACTTTATCTCTTTTATACGATTTTGATGAAAGATGGCAGAATGGTTTGACCACTGCCTAAAGAGTTTACGAATGCTCCTATGTCACATCACCAGAAAGTCGACGTGAAATTCCGCGCGCTTTTGGCTTGTGGAATGAGGAGCTTTTTTTATGAACAGATTTGTAAAGCGTTACCTGGTTGACGCTATGGCTGGAATGGCCCAGGGCTTGTTTGCTTCACTTTTAATTGGAACCATTGTTAAGACTTTGGGCCAGCAGCTTTTTAATGTCTGGCAAAATCCTTTTTTTAACTTTTTGATTCAAGCGGGAAATTTTGCGACTGAAAGTG
>CAVCWN010000238.1:0-4598 GCA_963605975.1 Desulfovibrionaceae bacterium
GTATTTGGCTTGGTCACTGGCGGGCAGGGTGGTGCAGGCGGAATATAGTGAGGGGAGGGAGTAGATGGTGGTGGCTTGGGGTGTTTCTTCGTAAGAGGAGCTGGTGTTGGTAGAAGAGCTGTTGACTTCTACAGGGGCGGCTTCTGCGGTTTCGGTAGATGTGGTTGTTTCTTCGTAAGAGGAGCTGGTGTTTGTAGAAATGTCTTTGACTTCTACAGGGTTGGCTGTCGAAGGGGATGTTTCTTCGTAAGAAGAGCTGCTGTTTGTAGAAGCGCTGTTGACTTCTACTGGCCCGCCGCATTTGATGAAGTTTTGCGTAATTTCTTTAAGGGCTTGGACGGAAATGTCTTGGCCGGCGGAGTTTTGGCCTATGATTTTTGAAGATATGCTTTCTAAGTTGCCTGAAGTTTTTATTTCTTCAATTAAATTTTGGTAGGCGTGGCTGCCACAGATAGATTCGGCTAGGGCGCCAAAAAAATCGACGGTGTTTTTTTCGTCACTGGTGTCCAGGTAAAAAGTTTTGCTTACGTAAGGGCGCATTTGCTTTATGTATTTTGTGAATTCTTCGTAAGTGTTTGGGATGGGCATGTTGAAAATTTGACCGTTGCTTTTGAGTGTCTGCAAGTTGTAGCTATCCAGTAAAAGTGGAATGGCAAAAAAGGCGTCCTGGTCTTGAATGGAATTTTTTATTTGGGGGAGGAGTGGGTCTAAAAGATTTTCTTCTACTGGCTGGGCGTATTTGTAAAGGTCTTCGGCTTTTGCTCCCTGCCATGTAAAAATAAAATCTACATCTTTTAGTTGGGATTTTTTTGCAAGGTCGCTGTAGTCAATGCGAATGTAGGATACCCCACCTACGTATTTTCCTTTTATTAATTTTATTACTTGATTTTCAAGATTTTCTGAAAGTCCGTAAAAGGCAATTTTGTAGGCGGATTTTTTTCTGTTTTTGACAGAGACAAAAAGAAGGACTGCTGAAATTAAAATGAGGGCAATGATAAAAAATATTGTGGAAAGTTTTATTTTTTTCTGTGACATAAAATAATTTTAACAAAGATAATGGCATTTATAAAGTAAACTTTCTGTTGTAAAATGGAAGAATGAATGTTGTGATTATTCAAGTGCCGATTGTTCAGTTAAATACGGCATACCCCTCGGGGGCATATCTAAAATCATTTTTTAAGATGGAAGGGCACAATGCTTTTTGGTACGAATTGAACATTTGTCTTTTTTATAAAATTTTTTCTAAAAAGGGTTTGTCTTACATCTTTGACAAAAGTTACAAGACGGCTCTTGAAAAAATAAAAGAGGCGGCTGTAAGTGGCGATGACTTTACTGCAAAACAACTAGAGCGCTATCTGAGTCAGAGGGATGAATGGTGCGACTGGATTGAAACTATTACCGGGATTCTTTGTGAGCGCAGGGATTTTTCTGGCCGTGAACTTTGCCATGAGTTTGTTTTTTCACCTTATGTTCCTCGGGGAATGAGGATGGAAAATTATTTGGAAAATCTGGATCACGCTTTAAGTATTGATGACAGTGTTTTTTTGGCCAGCCTGGCTCTTGCGGATATTGCGGATTACATTCAGTTTGTCTTTGATAAAGATTTTGCCCTGGTGCGTTACGCGGAAAGTTTGACTGTTAGCGAAAAGAAATTTTGTGATATAGAAAAATCTTTGACGTCACCAATTTTGTCGCATTTTTACCAGGAAGTGCTGGAAGAAAAATTTGGAAAGGGTAGCGACTTTTCTAAAATGGTGGAAGGCGGGAACTTTACGAATGGGGGTTTTGTTGCAGGAAGGGAGTCTTTGGGGAGGGGAGATGCTTTTGTTAAAGAAAGTGGTTCGGTTGTGGGAGATTTGTTACAAAAAGAAGCTGGCGGTTTTGTTGAAGAAAATGGTTCGGTTGCGGGAGATTTGCCACAAAAGAAAGCAAGTCGTATTCTAAAAGAAGAGCCTTCTTTTGTTAAAGCATGTGGTTCGGTTTCAGGAGATTTGTTACAAAAGGAAGCAGCCTGTTTTGTTGAAGATGGAGCTGCTTTAGGAAAGGAGCCTTTTGGGAGGGGAGATACTTTTGTTAAAGAAAGTGGTTCGGTCGAAGGAGATTTGTCACAAAAAGAAGCTGGCGGTTTTGTTAAAGGAAGTGGTTCGGTTGCGGGAGATTTGCCACAAAAGAAAGCAAGTCGTATTCTAAAAGAAGAGCCTTCTTTTGTTAAAGCATGTGGTACGGTTTCAGGAGATTTGTCACAAAAAGAAGCAGCCCCCGAAAAAGTCCTGGTTTGCATTTCCATTCCCTTTGCGGGAACTTTTACACCGGCTTTGTACACGGCTGCGTTTTTAAAAAAGTGTTACGGTGAAAAAATTTTTATTGCAGCGGGTGGCGGTTTTGTGAACACGGAACTTCGTGAAATTCAAGACGCAGCTTTTGGAAAATATTTTGATTCAATTTCTTATGACAGGGGTTATGGGTCTTACAAAAAACTTTTTGAAAATCATTTAAGTAAGAAAAATCAAATTTATAAAATGCGGTTTTTTGATGATGGGAAAATACTTGAACCTTTGTGGCAGGATAAGGAAACTGAATTTTACGAAAATGAAATTACGGGGCAAGTGGCGCCGGATTATTCTGAAATTGATTTTTCCGTTTACCCTCGAATGGCAGATGATGTAAACCCAATGCAGCGCATGTGGAGTGATGGTTCCTGGATGAAAGCATATCTGGCCCACGGCTGCTACTGGCACAAGTGTGATTTTTGTGATGTTAACTTAGATTATGTTTGCGCCTACCACCTTGTGGATGTAGAAAAAATTTTTAAATCTTTGCAAAAGCAGTGCAGGCAAAAAGGCGTGTATGGAATTCATTTTGTGGATGAAGCTTTGCCGCTGGTGGCTTTAAAAAAATTTGCTTTCTTAAATTGCAAAAGTAAAAATCAATCTGTGGCGCTTTTAACATACTGGGGCAACATTCGCTTTGAAAAATTTTTTAATCATGACACGGCAGCTTTTTTATCTTACGCAGGATTGGCAGGTGTTTCCGGTGGAATTGAAATTGCAAGGGCTGACGGTTTGGACAATATTCACAAGGGCGTTTCTTTGGATTCCATTGTGGCCAGTTGCTGCGCTTTTAAAGAGGCAGGCATTCTTGTTCACGCTTACATGATTTACGGTTACTGGAATGAAAGTGACTTGGACACAATTAATTCTATGGAAACCCTGCGACAGTTTTATAAAGCAGGATTGCTGGATTCTTCTTTCTGGCACAAATTTGTCCTTACTCGCAATTCAAGAATTTATGGCGAATACAAAAATGGCATGCATAAAAATTTAAAACCTGTGGAAGATGAAGATGGGGGAATTTTTGCAAAGAACACGATGCATTTTAAAGGTGAAGAAAAATCTGAAAAATTCCATGATGGTTTAAATGCTGCTCTTGAAAACTGGATGCATGGTCGCGCTTTAGATAAAAGGGTCAACAAGTGGTTTGATTTTCCAACACCAGAGCCGACGGTTTCGAAAACTTTGGTTGAAGATGCCATTTTGCGGTATGAAAAAAAGAAAGAAGAAGAAGCAAAGGCGGCTCTTGTTACAGAAAAATTATTTTATTTGGGAGGCAGGCCTTTGACATTCAGTATGGCGCCTTTAAAAACAAAAATTGTCTGGTACTACATGCATGAAGAATTTTCTATGGAAGTGAAACTTGATTTAAAAGAGGCAGAGGAATTTGCTGCTGCCATTTATTCTTTGCGGCCAGAAATTCATGATGAAGCAAAAATAAAAAATCTTTTGGAAAAAAGTGATAAGGCGCCTTTGTTTGAAAAATATATTTTTGCTTTTAGAAAAAATTGTCTGGTGCAGTTGTAGTTTTAAAATTTGATTTTCGATTTTAAAAGTGATTTGCTTATTTTTAAGTAAGTAATTATAGTAGGGTATCTTTAATCTTCGCAAAGTGATTTGTAAAAATTGATTTAGGGTATCTCTAAAAATTATTTTCAATGCTTTTTTAGAGACAACTTTTACAAAAATCTTACTGGAAAATGGAGGCGTAAAATGAAAGAAGATTTAATTGAAAAATACAAAGATTTTTTGGACAAGGGAAAAACTGAACGCGAATGTGTAGAAGTTCTTGTTTGTGAAGCCCAGAAGCACGGCTATAAAAATATTGATGAAGTGGAAAAGCTTGAAGCTGGTGACAAAGTTTATGTTACAAAGTTTAAGAAAGCCATTGCGCTTTTCCAGATTGGAAGCGAACCTATTGAAAAGGGAATGAATATTTTGGGCGCTCATATTGATTCGCCTAGGCTGGATGTAAAACAAAATCCTCTTTATGAAAAAGATTTTCTGGTTTATTTAAATACACATTACTATGGCGGAATAAAAAAATATCAGTGGCTGACTTTGCCTCTTGCCCTGCATGGTGTGATTGCAAAAAAAGATGGCACTAGTGTAAAAGTTTCTGTTGGTGAAGAAGATGGGGATCCTGTTTTTTGCATTTCGGATATCTTGCCTCACCTGGCACAAAATCAAATGAAAAATACTGCAAGCGATTTTATTCCCGGTGAAAGTCTGGATTTGATTTTGGGTAGTGAAGTGCCTCCTGAAAAA
>CAVCWN010000239.1:0-8756 GCA_963605975.1 Desulfovibrionaceae bacterium
GTGGGGGCCTTTTCTTGTCTTTTTGGAAAAAGTGAATTAAAATAATAGGCGTATGGATTTATTTTCCATAAGGAGACAACAATGAAAAATAGAAAATTAATTTTAGTTTTTCTTGCTTTGACGGGACTTTGCGCAAGTTCTGTTTTTGCACAGACTGCTACGACGACTTTTGACAAGGAAAAAGTTTCGGCAGGTTTGAATTCTTTTGCGACAACTGTCAACACGGCTGTTCCGGATGCGGCTACAATGCAAAATGTATGGTCAGACGCTTACATTGGAACAATTTACCCTGGATTTAAATTTGGTTTTGGTGCTTCTCTTGGTGGTACCCTGATTGATTTTACCGGCTTTAAGACTGCAGCTGATGCTCTTACGGGTGGAATGGTTTCTGCTATTACTCCTACTGTAGCAGGTTACACATTTGAAAACTTTAACTTGCCAGATAAGTTCATTTTGCCAACAGCTTCTGTTGATTTAAGAATTGGTGGTGTTATGCTTCCTTTCGATATTGGTATTTCTGGTATGGTTACAGCTCCTTCTTTCAAGAATATTGATTATTCAAGTCCTGAAAAACTGGCTTCAAGCATTTCAAATGCCTGGGAATGGAATTTGAGTAACTTTAATGGTTCTGTTTCTTACACAGCTTTTGGAGTTGATCTTCGCTATTGCCTTTACGAAGGAAACCTTGTTTTGCCAAAGATTTCTTTGGGTGGCGGTTACTACTACATCAATGGTTCATTTGCTGTAAATAATTCTTCTTCTTATGAAGATACTGATAATTCTGTAACATATACTTCAAATGCTGCAATGGGGCTTTCTTACACAACAAACGTTTATTTTGCAAACCTTCAGCTGTCTAAGTCTTTTGGCATATTTGATGTATTCCTTGGCGGTAGGGCAGTTTATGCTAAGTCTACATCTGACTGGTCTTACAGCTACAAGGTAAGTGATTCGTCAGGCTCTTATACAAGCGAAGAATCTGACAGCGGAACTGTTACAAAGGATGCTGGTACTCTTTACACAAAGGATGAAGAGGAAGGAACTATTACTGCAAATATAAATGCTGTTCAGCCACAGGTTTACCTTGGTTTTGGTACAACATTGGGCATTTTCAGCTGTTCTTTCAATATTTGTGCTGACCTTGGAACAATCCAGACTGCAATGGCTGCAAGTGATGCTTCTCAGTTCATCTGGAGCGGCGGACTTAACATGCACTTTATTTTCTAGTGCATAGGAATTTTGAAGTGAAAGATTCTGCTTAAAGGGCCTTCTAAAAATTGCCATTTTTAGTGGTGACTTCAAATAGAAGCGGGGTCTTTCACTTTTTGCCTAAGGAAAAAAGTTATGAAAAATGGAATCAAAAAAATTTATTTAATGGTCTTGTTTTTTTTCTCTTTGATTTTTACTTCTTTTGCCTTGCCTGAATATAAAACTTCTTATTTAAAAGAAAGAGTTAAAGCTTCTTATATTACAAATAATAAAATTCTTGGCAGTGTGAAGCAGTTTTTTCCTTACATTGGCTATTTGATTTCCCCTGATGATTCCACAATTTTCTTTACAGAAGACAGAGAAACTGGTGATTTTTATTCCCTTTCTGCCAAGCGCCTTTACCAGTTTGACGGTACTTACCTGCGCTATTTGGGGGACGATAAAGACTTTAAAGAAAAGTTTAACAATAAAGAAAAATTCTACACAAGCATTAATGCTGAATTTTTTTCCAGCGACCTTTCTTTTGAAGGCAAGGAAAATGGTTTAAATTATTACAGTGGCAAAATTCAAGGAAATTTGATTGGCAGCTGGAAAGTGATTTTAGGCTTTGATTCTGAAAATAGAATTGTTTCCGTTAAAGAAAGTGCTGAAGGTTTTGCCTTTAAGCCTTATGACTATTCAGGCCTTTTTTCTGATTGCCCTTCTTTTGTTCTTTTTGAATCTACTTCAAAAGAGGTTTTTGCCTGGGTAGTTGATAATTTTTCTGAAAATAAGGACTGTGGGCAAAAGCAGTTTTTTGATTCCATTACAAAAAATAACTGGAAAGACCTTTACTATAAAAAAGAAGTTGACCCTTATTTGGAGAAATTTGACTGGTGATTTTTTGTGATTTGGAGGGATTTTTTTGAGTGGGAGGAGAGATTTTTTTTTCGACAGGGGAGTTTTTTGCTAAGGGGGCGCTTTTCGCAAACATGTGGCGCTTTTCGTAAAGAGTGGCGCCTTCGTAAACATGTTGCGCTTTTCGTAAACACTTGCGCATTTCGTAAACACTTGCGCATTTCGTAAACAGTTGCGCTTTTCGTAAAGAGTTGCGCCTTTCGTAAACACTTGCGCTTTTCGTAAACATTTGCCCCTTTCGTAAACTACACCCTTTTCCCAAACATTTATCTTTTTCGTAAACTGCCACTTCATCCCCGCCTTAAGGAAATCCTACATTCTTGTCTTGTTAAAGTTGCCGTAGTGGTTTATAATTGAACGTATGAACTGGCTTATTATTGCTAACGACAAAGATGATGAAAATTTCCTTAAAGTGCAGCGTTTTCTTGAGCGTAAGCATAAGGTTATTCCCTACGACATAATCATACAAAAGGATTTAACCCGGGACGACCTTTATGATGCTGTCAGGCATATTGGTCAGTCAACTCACTGCATTGTTGTTGATTCTTCAAAACTGCAAAAAGAAAAGGATTACCTTTTTTTGCTGGGCGCCTTAAATGGCAATAATATTAAAACTTATATTTTTCAGGGAAAAGATCACGATACAAGGTATGAACTTTTAACCAAGGGCGGGCTGTCCCAGTCAAACATCTATACAAATTTGAATGATTTAAAAAGGAATATTGATTCCAACTATGAATCTTTTGAGAGGGCAGACAAACAGAAACAGTCTTTACTGCAGCTTTTTACAATGGGCATTCCTTTTACAAGTGACTGTTATGCTCACTATATTGCAAAAGATGATTCTGAAATATGCCAGCTTTTTGCGGATGCAGGTATGCTTTGTACTGCCCGTACTTCAGATGGAACTCCTTTAATTTCCATTGCAACCAGAAACAATTGTTTTGAAAAAGTTTTGTGGCTTTACGAACAGGGGGCTGATATAAATGCTGTTTCTGCAGACCGTGGCTATTCTCCGGTTATGGATGCAGTCTGGCGAAAGAATTTTCAAATTACAGATTTCTTTATTTCTAAAGGTGCAGATTTGAATTTGATAAGCTCTGACGGTCAGCCTATTTTGGTTCTGGCAGTTGGAAACGGAGACGCTAAAATTGTTGATTTGCTTTTAAAAAATGGTGCGAACCCAGATCTTAAAGATTCTATGGGAATGTCAGCAAGAACTTATGCTTCACTTTTTAAAAGAGGAGATTTAGTTGAGTTAATTAATAAGTATCCTCCAAAGGAAGAAGTTGTTTTTTAAATGGAGTCTCTAAAAATTGCAATTTTCTGGAAGAGATTTTAAAAATCGATTTTTAGATTTTTTTTCAAAGGGTGGAAAATACTGGGAACTTATAAAAGACTTCCCTTACTGATATTTTTGAGGGGTTAAAAATGACTGAGGCAAAAACTTACAAAATTGTATTTGCAGGTGGTGGAACAGGTGGACATATTTATCCTGGAATCGCAGTTGCAGATGAAGTAAAAAATATTTTTAATGAAAATAATATTCCTGTAAAAATATATTGGATTGGTTCTTCAAGAGGCATGGATAAAAATCTTGTAGAAAAAAATCTTACTTCTAAGGGTGGCAGCATTGATGAATTTGTTGGTATTCCATGTGGCAAACTAAGAAGATATTTTTCATGGCAGAATTTTACGGACCTTTTCAGGATTATTGCAGGTTATTTTAAAGCGAAAAAATTTTTAAAATCTGTCAAGCCTGATATTCTTTTTTCTAAAGGAGGATTTGTTTCCGTTCCTCCATGCCGGGCAGCTAGAAAATTGCACATTCCTTTTTATACTCATGAATGTGATTTTACTCCAGGACTTGCCACTAGGCTTAACAGCAAAGTTGCAAGCGGGATTTTTCTTACTTACGAAGAAACAAAAAGATATTTTTCTGATGAGCAAAAATCAAAGTGCCAGGTAACAGGAAATCCTGTCAGACCAGTTTTCTATGAAAATTCTGCAAAGGAAGGAAGACTTTTCCTTAACATTGATTCAAAAAATAAAAAGCCTATTCTTCTTGTTTTAGGTGGAAGTCTTGGGGCCAGACAGGTTAACAATCTTGTAATCGAAAATCTTGAATGGCTGAAAGAAAATTTTATTGTGGTTCACCAGACTGGAAAGGCTTTTGCCGAAGAAAATGCTCCTATAATGAATTCCTATGATGCGGATTATAAACCTTATGCTTTTATTTATTCAGAAATGCCTTCTGTAATCCATGCAAGTGACATAATCCTTTCAAGGGCTGGGGCAAATTCAATTTGGGAATCTTCTGTTGCCGGTAAGCCGATGGTTTTGCTGCCACTTTGTGGTTCTGGTACCAGGGGCGATCAAGTGGATAATGCCAGATATTTTGAAAAAAATGGAGCAGCTTTTGTTCTTGTCGGGGAAGATGCAAATAAAGAAAATCTTAGGGAAAGTCTTACTGCTTTGCTGGACAAAAAAAAGAGAAAAGAAGTTGCAAAAAATTCTGCTTCTCTTTCAGAAGGCCGTCGTCCTGCCAGAAAGATTGCAGAAATTCTTTTTGGGGTGCTGAATAAATGAATAGTGGAACAGTATTAGATTTTATCTTTGCTGCCATAATTTTAATTTGTGCAATTATTGCTGTAATAAAAGGTTTTGTTCGCGAGATTTTTGAAAAGGGAGTGCCAGTCATTTCTGTCTGGATGGCAATTCTTTTTTACCAGAAAGTATCGGCCCTTTTTGAAAAATCAATAAAAAATCATTTTGCATGCGTGATTCTTGCTTTCCTTGCGGTTTTTGTTTTAGTTTTTCTTTTATTAAAATTAGTTCAACTCCTTTTTCAAAAACTTTTTGAAACTCCTTTATTAAATTCTCTTGATCATTTTTTGGGATTTGTTTTTGGTTTGCTTGAAGGTTTGGCAATAACTTGTCTTGTGCTTTTGATTTTTAATGTTCAGCCTTGGTTTGATTTGTCTTTGATGCTTTCACAAAGTTTCTTTTTCAAAATACTTAGCCCTTTTATAACAAAGCCTCTTTCTCTTCCTCTTGAGCAATCTCAGGAAATATTAGATTCCATTACAATTTCAATTTTTAATGGAGGAGGGGTGAATGTTTGAAAATATACTTTATCAAAGTGCAGCTAGTCTGTTAAAAGATGATTTGAAACACAATACTTTGCCAGGCTCCCTTTTGTTTTCGGGTCCAGCTTCTTCTGGAAAGTTGTCTTGTGCCCTGGAACTTGCGCGCGTTTTGGGCTGTCACAATAATGCCGACTGGAATTGCAACTGTCCTTCGTGTAAAAAAAACAGAGTTCTTGTAAATCAAAATGTCATTATTACAGGGCCTTGCGACAGAGTTACTGAAATTAAAGCCGCCTCTGAGACTTTTTTAAATGCCGCTTACAATAATACGAATCATTTAAAAGCCGCAAGAATTCTTTTTATCCGCTCTGTTAGAAAACTGACAAGCCGTTTTAATCCTATTTTGTGGGAAGGGGATGACAAACTGTCCAAGTTTTCACCTATTCTTGCTAGCATAGAAGAAAATCTTGAGTTGATAAATCCTTCAAGAACTTCTTTGCCAGAAAATGAAGAATTAAATACTATTGTTGATGACGTCTATTCTTTTTGTTTAAAACTTGAAGATTCTTTTTTATATGACAATTTGCCTGTATCTCAAATAAGAAATTTTTCTTCATGGGCAAGATTATCTTCTTCTAGTGGTAAAAAAATTCTTATTATAGAAAATGCTGATCGCATGGCAGATGCAACACGCAATGCTCTTTTAAAAATTCTTGAAGAGCCTCCTGTGGACACAGAATTTATCCTTACAACAACAAATCGCCTTGCAATGATTCCAACAATTCTTAGCCGACTAAGAAATTATTCTTTTTTTGAACGGTCTTCTAAAGAACAGCAGGTTATTATTGATAAAGTTTTTCACTACATTCCTAAATCTTCAAAGCCTATGAGTGAAACAATTGAAAAATTTTTGCAAAATTATCTGCCTGTTGAAAGCCAGACAATTTCTTATTATGCAAAAGTATTTTTAAAAAATATTTGTCAGGGAAAGAGTCTTGATGCCAAAGCTATTTCTGCCGCCTGCGCAAACTTTACACCCCGCTTAATTTATAAGGCTTTTTTGGAAGAAGTAATAAATTTGCAGGCAAAACTTTTAACTTGCCCAAAAGGTTCGGAATCTTCTGCAAAAATAGTAAAAGCCATTCAAGCTTCTTTTAATAATGTTAATGTTTACAATCAAAATCCTGTAAACTCACTTGAAGAACTTTCCCGTTCTTTAAAAGAAATCAATTATTATGATTCGAATGTTTTAAATTTGATAGGTTTTGAAAATGAATAATTTTGTAAAAAAAGCAAGTTCTAAACTTTCAAAGCTTTCTGATGAACAGCTTGAGCAGCTTCTTGAAAGCGTTATGTCCCAGAATAATATTTTTGATTCTGTCATGGAAAGTCTTTCTTCTGGAATCATTATTCTAGATCCTGAGTGGAAAATAATTTCTCTAAACAAGGCTGCTGAAAGAAATTTGCCTTTTTTGCTTTATCAAGTTGAGCAGAAAAATGAACACTATATCTGGGATTTAATTGATGACACTTACATTTCAAATTTTTTGTACACAGCTTACAAAAATGACAAAACAAATATTAGTGATGAATTTAGTTTTACGCTAAATGATAAAGTTCATTTTATAAATTTACGCATTGTTCCTTTTGTTCAAAAAATAAATGATGCAGAAAAAGATTGCATTAAAAATCTTATAGCCGGCACAATCATCACCATCGATGATATTACAGAAAAAAAACAAAAAGAAATTCTTTCCCACAGAATGGAAAGCCTTCGTTCCCTAACAAACCTGGCGGCTTCTGTGGCACACGAAATAAAAAATCCTCTGGGCGCAATAAGCATTCACATTCAGCTTTTACAAAAGTCCATTGAAAAGGCTAGAAAGGGTGATGGTCTTTTGCCTCAGGAAAAATTTCTTGAAAATTATCTTGATGTTGTAAACGAAGAAATTGAAAATCTAAATAAAATTGTTGTAGACTTTCTTTTTGCCGTCAGACCTATTCAGCCTGAGTATTCTTTGGTTGATGTTGATGCCGTTGTAGAAAAAACAGTAAAATTTTTTACACCAGAATTCAATTCTAAAAATATCAATATTGAATGTCACTTGATAGACAGTCAAACCCGCCTTTTAATTGATGAAAATCTTTTCAGACAGGTTTTGGTCAACATTTCGCAAAATGCTCTTTTTGCAATCGAAGAACGCTTTGGAAAATCCCAGGCTGTTGATTTAGATAAGGCTTTTGCTTCACAAGAGCAGATTCTTGCCGCAGAAAATGGCCAGGCAGCAAACAAAAATAAAATTCTACCAAATGAAAGTTCTCTTGAAAAAAACAGCGGCACTTTGCTTTTTGAATCATTTATCAAAAATGAAAAATATATTTTGACCATCACGGATAACGGTTGCGGCATGGACGATAAAACAGCTGAAAGAATTTTTGAACCTTACTACACTACAAAATCAAATGGTACTGGTCTTGGAATGACAATGGTTTATAAAATCATTAAAGAATTCAGCGGAGATATTGAAGTTCATTCCGTAAAGGGGCATGGAACAAGTTTTACAATTACCCTTCCTGTCCCACAAAAGAAAACTATGCTTTTGGAAAATAATTCCTAAAAAATATTTTTTTTCAGGCGGTAAAAAATGAAGTTTACAATTTTAATTATTGATGATGAAAAAAATATTCGAGAAGGCCTTGCTTCGAATTTTGAACTTGAAGATTATAATGTAAAGACGGCCGAAAATGGTGATGAAGGATTAAAGCTCCTTGCCAATGGTGACATAGATTGCGTTATAACAGATTTAAGAATGCCGGGAATTTCAGGGGAAACAGTGCTTAGAAAAATAAAAAGTGAAATGCCCGCAATTCCTGTAATCATTTTAACTGGCCATGGCAGTATTGATGCTGCCGTTGAAGCTATGAAAAATGGTGCCTACAATTTTTTAACAAAACCGCTTAATCTTGATCAACTTAATATGATTGTAAAGCGGGCCCTGGAAAACAGGGAAGTTACTTTACAAAGCCAGCAGTTAAAAAAGGAACTTGGGGACAAAGAAGCATTAAACGAAATGATTGGCAACAGTCCTGCCATGCAAAAAGTTCAGCAGACAATCAAAAAAGTTGCAGACAGCAAAGCTACAGTTTTAATTACAGGCGAAAGTGGTGTTGGAAAAGAACTTGTAGCAAATGCCATTCACAATCTTTCTTCCAGAAAAGAAAATTCTTTTATAAAAGTTCACTGCGCTGCTTTAAGTGAAACTCTTCTGGAAAGTGAATTGTTTGGTCACGAAAAAGGGGCTTTTACTGGGGCTGAAAAAATGCAGAAAGGTCGCTTTGAACTTGCCCATAAAGGTTCTATTTTTCTAGATGAAATTGGTGAAATCAATCAAAATGTTCAGATAAAAATTTTGAGGGTTTTGCAGGAAAGAAAATTTGAGCGTGTTGGTGGAGAAAAAACAATTGATGTAGATGTTCGCGTCATTTGTGCCACAAACCGAAACCTTGAAGAGGAAGTAAAAGCCGGTCGTTTTAGGGAAGACCTTTACTACCGCCTTAATG
>CAVCWN010000240.1:0-25939 GCA_963605975.1 Desulfovibrionaceae bacterium
ATAGTCCCCTTCTCCGCCAAAGTTAAAGCTTAAATATTCTGTGTTGGAAGAGTCCATGATGTTTCTAAGGGGTGGCAAAACATTACCGGCGGCATCTTTTTGGGCTTTATCGCTTTCGCATTTTTCCATTGTAGAAGAAGAAACGCAAAGGCATGCCTGGTAGTCGTCACTGTCTGCGGAATTTACCAGCCTAAGGTAAACCCATTGATCAGTCCCGCTTCCACTTGATTTTACTATGGGATCGGGGGTGTTTACTTTATTCGAAAACTTTAAGGTTTTATAGCCCCAGGAATCCAGTTGATCTTTTGCAGCAGTGGCGGACGCTGTAGTTGATGTTAAAAGGGAAGAAATTGTGTTTTCCCTGGAAACCATTGTTGAATAGGAATTGTAAATTTTATAGTAAATTTGTGTTCCTGAAAATTTAAAGGCCGAAGAAGAACTTGAATCGTAATTTGAAGATTCTGCGGTTTTGAAAAGAAAACAATCTTCTAGAGGGTCAGTGTTTGTGTACTGTTTTACATCGTAACATGCAGGTTCCGTCAAGTAATAATAAACGTCCAGACCGCATGAAAAATTTAAAATACAAAAAGAGCACAGGGTAAAGATTAGAAAAAAATATTTTAAACCTTTAACTGGAAGTGCTCTTTTCTTTTTCATATTCACTATGGATTTAAGGCTTACTCTGCACTAGAAGCATTCAATGAAAGAATGCGGCTCTTTGCAAGTAAAGCCCAGTTGTCTGAAGAATAGTCATCTGTAACTTTCTGGTATGCTGCAAGAGCACCTTCACTGTCAGAAAGAGCTTCCTTTATGCGGCCAATGTTGAAGTAAGCATGTGCCGAATATTCAAACTTTTCGTCAATTGCCTTTTGATAAAAGTCCAGAGCTTCTTCATTTTTGCCTGCTTCTTCAAAAGCAACAGCTGCATTGTAGGCGTTAATTCCACGTGTGTAAGTTGATTTTTTTGAAACTTCATAAGCTGTCTTGTAGTAAGAAGCAGCTGTTTCAAAATCAGACTTTTGCCATGAAATGGAAGCGGCAAGCATATTTGCCCTTACACCGGTAATGCCAGACTTTGAAAGATAAGGCTTTAATGAATCAAGAGCCTCATTTTCAAGATTTAAAAGAGCACTTTCATCTGCGTCAGAAGCACCGTTTGCATACTTGTATTCAATTTCGTAAATTTCATCGAGTAACTTACTTGATGATGAAGACTTAACAAGTGCAAAAACAGAAATTCCAATTGCTGCAAGAAGAATAATTCCCACTACAATCAAAATGATTTTGCGATTTTTCTGCATAAAATCATTAACTTTGTCACTTGTCTTTTGATTTTTTTCTTTCTTAGAAACTGCCTTAGCCATTTTTTACCCCAAATGTATTTTAATTAGCGTTTTTAAAGTTGCCCATAAGATTTGCAATTTTTAAAACTTCCCTAAACTATATAAAAAATAGTGACCTTTGTCAAAAGCCTTTTTAACATCTTTCCGATTTTTTAATTTTTATATCAAGTTCGCTTATGAGTTTTGAAACATAAGTTCTTTGAACGTCTAAAACCTTTGCGGCCTTAGATTGATTCCAGTCTGATTCTTCAAGAATTTTTGTTACATAAGCCTTTTTAAAAAGTGTCAGGGCGGTTTTTAAAGATTTGTCGCTTTCGAGTGAAGGATTTTCCTTTTCAAAAGAAGTCATAGAATGTAAAGAAAAATCATCTTTTTTTTCAGAACCTTCTTTTTTGCAGGCCGGAAGACAAAGATCCCTTTCCTGAATTTCACTTCCTGTACAAAGAATGCAGGCCCTTTCCACACAATTTTCCAGTTCTCTTATGTTTCCAGGCCAGTAGTAAGAATAAATTGCATCCCAGGCGTCCGAACTAAAAGATTTTATGTTCTTTTTTGTTTCGTAGCTGAATTGTTCAAGAAAATATTCACACAAAGGCATGATGTCATCTTTTCTTTCCCTTAAAGGAGGAATGTTAAGATTCATGACATTCAGGCGGTAGTAAAGGTCACTTCTAAATGTGCCCTGACTGACCATTTTTTCCAAGTCCCGGTTTGTGGCAGCAATAATTCTTACGTCAACAGAGATTGTCTTTGATGAACCAACTTTTTCGAATTTGCGTTCCTGTAAAACACGAAGCAATTTGGATTGAAGGTCCAGCGGCAATTCACCAATTTCATCTAAAAAGAGAGTGCCGCCGTCTGCGCTTTCAAAGCGGCCTTTTTTATCACAAAGGGCATCTGTAAAGGCTCCTTTTACGTGACCAAACAATTCGCTTTCAAGAAGTCCTGGCGAAAGGGCTGCACATGAAAGGCGGACAAAAGGTTTATTCACCCTGGGAGAATTCAAATGAATTTGTTCAGCAAAAAGTTCCTTTCCTACACCACTTTCACCCGTTATTAAAACAGAAGTATTCGTTTTGGAAACCATGTTGATTACATTTACTAAATCTTTTACAGCCCTGGACTTTGCAATAAAGGTGTGGTAGTCCTTACCGTTGTGAATTGTGTCCTGCAGGGAATGCACTTGATTTTTTGTAATTAAATATTCTTTAGAGTTTTTGTAGGCCGTTCCAGCGTGCTTTCCCAAAAGTGTCAGTACGTCAAGATCTTCCTGGTCAAAGTCCAAATTATCCGCTTTGTTTATAAGTTCAATTACACCTATGCACTGACCGTCAACACACATAGGAAAAGCAATCATATTTTTTGTAATGTAATTGGTTTTAGACTGAACATCATCATTAAAGCGAATGTCAGAATTTACGTCATTGATGATTTGAGCTTTGTTGTTTAAATAAACCCAGCCCGCAATCGATTTAAGGTTTACCGGAATCTTTTTTACCTGTGAACTTTTTGGTCCCAAAGAAATTGCAAAACGCAGACAGTCATCTTCTTTTTGGGCCAAAATTAAGGATGCCGCCTCGCACCTGACGAGCAGCTTTGCAAATTCCAAAATTGAAACCAGCAAAGCATCGGCATCCATAATATTGGAGTTGATATTTGTGTTTATTTCAATGAGGGCTTTAATTTTTTCTAAATCGAAATTATGTGAGCCACTCATCTTGTTAAACTAGTTATCTTCCTGATGACTTTTAAAGCTGTCTCCGATAGTGTAAGCACCATCATCATCGTTACCAGAAGACATATACTGAGAAATTTCAGCTCTTGACTGAGCCTTTTTGTATTCCCTTACAGAGAATGCAACTTTTTCTTTGCCTGCCTGGTCAACATCAATTCCGGCAACATATACATTTACCTTGTCACCGACATTGTATTTTTTAACAGCTTCTTCAAAAGGAACTTCACGGTCATCGCTCAAGTTACTCTTGTTTACAAGACCTTCAATTCCATTTGGAGCCTTTACGAACATACCAAAGTCAACAATAGATGTTACTTCACCTTCAAGAGTATCGCCAACCTTGTACTGTTCAGCAAATTCCTTCCAAGGATTTGCAGTAAGCTGCTTTAAGCCAACGCGAAGTCTGTGATTTTCAGCATCACATTCAATAATTTCAGCTTCAACTTCCTGATCAACTTTAAGTTCGCTGCCAGGATGCTTAACTCTCTTTGTCCAAGAAAGGTCATCTGCTGAAAGGTATGCATCAATACCATCTTCAAGCTGAACGAAGGCACCGCTGTTTGTAATCTTTACAACCTTGCCCTTTACTTTTGTTCCCAAAGGATATTTTTCTGTAATTGAATCCCAAGGATTTGCAGTTACCTGCTTGATGCCCAAAGAAACACGACCGGCCTGAATGTCATATCCCAAAACCATGCATTCAATTTCGTCTCCATCTTTTACCATATCTGAAGGCTTATTGATTTTCTTTGTCCAAGAGAATTCAGAAATGTGGGCAAGACCTTCAATGCCTTCTTCGAGTTCAATGAAAGCACCAAATTCTGTAAGTTTTGTTACCTTACCCTTTACGATGTCATTAACATGATATTTTTCTTCAAAATGAACCCAAGGATCTTCAGTGAAATGCTTGAGGGAAAGATTGATTCTTTTTCCATCTGGATCAAGGCGGATTACCTTGAAATCAATTTCCTGGCCCTTCTTTACAAAATCCTTTGGTCTTGTAACATGGCCCCAACTCATGTCATTGATGTGGAGCAAACCGTCAAAACCACCCAAATCAACAAATGCACCGAATGAAGTAAATGACTTTACTGTTCCCTTTACTACATCACCAATCTTTGTGTTAGCAAAGAATTCATCGCGCTTTTTGTTAACTTCTTCTTCGATGTACTTTCTGCGGTTAACAACAACATTTCTTTTGCCGTTGCTGTAAAGTCTTTCGATGTAGAACAAGCCCTTAAGTCCAAGAAGCTTCTTTTCATCTTCAACTTTCTGCAAGTCAGCCTGGCTGATTGGAAGGAATGCGCTGATTCCACCACCAAGCTGAACCATATATCCGCCTTTTGTAAGGGAATGAATTGTACCCTTTACAGGAGTCTTTTCATCGAAAGCCTTTTTAATTTCTTCCCAAAGGCGTTTTTCGTCGGCCTTACTCTTTGAAATTTCAGGACCGTTCTTTCCAAATTGATTAACAAGCAATACTGTAATTACGTCACCGACTTCCGGTTTTTCACCGTAGAATTCTTCAAGAGGAATTTTTCCTTCTGACTTACAGTTAACATCAACAAAAACTGTGTCGTCTGTAACCTGAACAACAGTACCCTTTACGTTTGAACCGTTTTCTACTGGTTCCATCTGATTAATAGATTCTTCCAGTTGTTTTGCAATGCTGTCGGAACCCTGAGCAACATTATTTTCAACTTCCTTTTCCATAGTAAACCCTTTTGATTGTAAATTTGCTGTAATTATTGCACAAACCTCTTGAATGGTCAAGGTGGAAGTGTCGATATACAGGGCATCTGGAGCAATTTTTAAAGAACCTTCTGCCTTATTTTTGTCCATTTGATCGCGCTTTAAAATAGATTCTTTTATTTCTTCAAGGGAAAGATTTGAAACTCCCTGATCAAAGCGGCGCTGGGCCTGTACATCTATGCTGGCATCAAGATAAAACTTGGCCTCTGCATTTGGAAAAACGACAGTTGTAATGTCACGGCCTTCGCATACGACATCCATTTTTTTTACAATCTGTCTGAGTCTGTCATTTACAAGATGCCTTAAAGGAACAATTGCAGACACCTGCGAAACCAGAGCATCAACGCTGTCCTGGTGCAGCTGATCTTCAACATCTTTACCGTTAAGAATTAAGTGAGCATCTTTGGAATAATCAAGTTTTAGACCTTTTGCAAAGGAAAGAACTTTTTCACTGTCATCAAGGGTGATTCGTTTTTCATTCATTGCAAGAGTGATTGCCCGATAAAAGGAACCGCTGTTCAAATTGATAATATTGAATTTTTTTGCCAGTTCACGGGCGATTGTAGATTTTCCGCATCCTGCAGGACCATCAATTGCTATAACCATATTTTCCTCGTAAAAAAAACTTTTATTTTGATTTTAGAATAAACTTTTCTTTTTGAAAAGAAGTGAAAATCATTTTTTTTAAGCTCCCCTAAAAAAATAAAATCAAAAATCAACGTAAAAAAAATCAGAGTAAATCACAAAAATAAAAATCAAAGAATTTTATAATCAGGTGCATCAGGTCCTTCAAAAATTTTTACCTGGCAATTTTCCATGGGACAGTTTTCTACAAAAGCTGCAATATCAAAAGAATAAGGCGAAAGTAAATCATCCGGGTTATAAAAAGTTTCTATGACACACTCCTGCCCTTCCTGGGCCAGACGTGAAAAAGCTCCATTTAAACGGACTAAATCTTCAATGGCAGGAAAAAGATTTTCTTTATGCTTTTCTTCAAATTTTTCCCGCAAAAAAAGAAGCTGCATTTTTTCAATCTGCTCGTGACTTTCATTTTCCGGAACGAAGCCACTTTCTAGTGAAGAAGAATTACACTGTTGCCATTCTTCAAAATCTGCAAAAAAAGTTGAAGGAGAAATTTTTAAAGCTTTTAAAACAATATTCATCCAGGGAACGGCTCGGCCACATGTGTAAAATGTTCTGCAAGCAAAGGCAATGCCGTGTGAAAAGTCTAAATCTTTTGAAGAATAGACTGCTGTGGAAGGAGGATCTTTTTCTTCGTTGAATTGAATGAAATCAATGTGGTTGGGATAAAGGCTGACTGCAAAATCAAGGCGGTCACGAAAGGCTTTAAATGTGTCACCATTTTGCTTTCCCCACTGGGCATCAAAACCAAAAACAATTCCCCTGTCATTTAAAAGGCGGGCTTTTGAAGAATAAAGTTTTTTGTCAAAAAGAAGACTGCCATTTTTTTCAATTCCCACAAGAGGAATGTCAATGGAAGAATAAAGTTGTGAAAGAAGGGAAACTATCTGGTTGTCCAAAAGAGAAGCCTGAATTGGAAAAGAAATAAAAAGTTCGCTGTTATATTTTTTTACAGCTTCAAGGAATTTGACAATCATATTTTTGTCACATGCAAATTTTTTATCATGAATGACAAATTCATTTATTCCATCTTCTTTAAAGTGTGGGATTTCCTGGAGAATTTTATCTAATGAAAATTCAAATTCCTCTTCTTTCATTTATTTTAATCCTAGCGAATTTTTTTTATGAAAGTTTCAAAAGCTTTTTTGCCTTCATCATTTCTTTTAAAGACGCCGGCATCTTCAAGAACTTTTGAAAAAACAAGACCAACTTCATCTTCAAGAATTTTTTTAATATTTGAAGAATTTATTTCTTTGTATTTTGGCAAAAATTCTTTTACCCAGTCTGCGTGTTTTGAAAGAAGTGGGTCCGAAGAAATATCTTTTTTGTTTAAGATGGCATCTTCAAGACTTGAAAGTTCATTCTTTAAGCGGGAAGGCAAAACTGCAAGTCCCATAACTTCTATTAAACCAATATTTTCTTTTTTGATGTGATGAAGATTTGCATGAGGATGGAAAAGTCCCAAAGGATGTTCTTGAGTTGTAATGTTATTTCTAAGGACAAGATCCATTTCGTAACTGTCACCCCGCTTTCTGGCAATAGGTGTAATTGTATTGTGAGGGGTAGAATCCGTCTGGGCATAAATGGTAACTTGAGGATCAGAATATTTTCTCCATTCATTTAAAATCTTTTCTGACAAGTCAATTATTTTTTCACTGTCTGTAGAAGAAAGGCGGATTACACTCATCGGCCATTTTAAGACAGATGCTTTTACATCTTCAAAGCCCTTGACTGTAAAATAAAAATCTGAAGCAGCCCTGGCCATGGCAAATTCGTAATTGCCACCCTGGAAGTGATTGTGAGTTAAAATGGAACCGCCAACAATAGGCAAGTCTGCGTTACTTCCAACAGTGTAATGGGGAAAAAGTTTTATAAAATCAATTAAGGCAACAAATGTTTCCCGACTGATTTTCATTGGAGTGTGTTCGTATGAAAAAACAATGCAGTGTTCGTTGTAATAAACATAAGGCGAATACTGAAGGCCGAATTTTTTATTTGCCAGAGTAATTGGAATGATTCTGTGTGTCTGGCGGGCAGCATGATTTAAGCGGCCAGCGTAACCGACATTTTCTTTGCACAAAAGACATGATGGGTAACCGGATTTTTTTGCTTTAAGAGCAGCAGCAATAGCCTTAGGATCTTTTTCTGGCTTTGACAAATTGATTGTAATGTCAATGTCACCATATTCTGTTTTTGACTTCCATTTTAAATCTTTACAAACGCGGTAGCGCCTGATGTAGTCAGTATCCTGTGAAAATTTATAGTACCAGTCAGTGGCTTCTTTAGGACTTTTCTTGTAAAGCTCATTAAATTTTTTAATTACATGTGACGGTGGAGGAACAAGGCAGCCCATAATCTTTGTATCAAACAAATCGCGGAAGGCAATTCCTTCGTCAGAAAAAATTTTATTCTGTCCAGCCCAGTCCATAAGTTCCTTGAGAATATCTTCAAGATCACTTACTTCAACATCCGGTAAAGCGGAAACATCTTCTTCTTTTTCAAAACCTTCAAGGTTAAACAATTCCAAAAGGCGATTCTTTGTATAAATAACGTCTTCTCTGTCAATAAGATTGCACTTTAAAGCATAGGCTGTAAGCCTGTTAATATTTTCGTAAACTGTCATGGTGAAAGCATTTTAAAAATATGAATTGTAACTGTCAATGAGTATTTAAAATTTTAGAGGCTCTCCTAAAAGAATTTTTCTGCAAAAAGAATTTAAATGTTGTAAAATTATTTTTATGGACAAGGAAAGTTTTTTTTCTAAAGGAAAGGCATTTTTTAAAATAATTTTTTCCCTCTTTTTTTTAAATTTACTTTTTTTATTTTCCTCATGCCAAAGTCTTTCAAAATTAAAGCCTTACATTCAGGAAGAAGAAAACTTTCACACAATGTCTTTGGAAATTCCTGTATGCCCGGCAACACAGTATTCAAAAATTGAAGAACATGAAGATCATGAAGTTCATACATACAACGGCTTTCAGCTTTGCTACAGGGAAAGTTATGAACAAGCGGAATGGGTTTCTTATACAATTACAAGGGCAGAACTGGTAAAAGTTACAGGCCGCACAAATGACTTTAGGCCGGACACACAAATTTCTACAGGCTCTGCAGAATTAAGTGATTACAAGGGGTCTGGTTTTGACAGAGGCCACCTGGCCCCTTCTGCAGACATGACATGGAGCAAAGAAAGTGCAAGCGATTCTTTTCTTTTAAGCAACATGAGTCCCCAAAGGCCTGCCTTTAACAGAAAAATGTGGAAGACTCTTGAAGAAAGCGTAAGAAGCTGGGCAGATTATTTTGGTCATGTGGTTGTAATAACAGGCCCCCTTTTGGAAAAAGATTCAAGTCAGTATGAAACGATCGGGGCAAACAAAGTTTCTGTCCCTGAATTTTATTACAAGGCACTTTTAACAAGCGTGACTGTTCAGGGAAGGGAAAAATATATTGCCCTTGCCTTTATAATGCCAAACGAAAACATAAAAGGCAGCATCTGGGATTTTGCCTGCAATGTTGATCAGGTGGAAAAAAGATCTGGACTGGATTTTTTTTCTCTGCTTCCGGATTTTGAAGAAAAAATTGTTGAATCTTCAAATGATTTTTCTTTGTGGAAAGAAGCTTTGGAAATGGAAAAACACCACTAGCCGGATTGTCGTGGGCCCGAAGGGATTGTTTTTTTTGAGAAAAACTCAAAAAAAACAACGGAGCGAAAGCGAAGCCACAAAAAGCCGTCTTTAAATGCGGCATCTCCAAAAAAAAAATAAAAAAAACTTGCGGTGAAATCTTTTATAAAATAAAATATTTTTATGAGCGATTGTGAAATTTTTGAAAAAATTCAAAAGGCAAAAATCATTCCTGTAATAAAGATTTCTGATGAAAAAAAAGTCATTCCTTTGATGGGGGCCTTAAAGGAAGGCGGCTTTGAAATTGCAGAAATCACTTTCAGGACAAAAGAAGCTGCAGCTGCAATAAAAATTATTAAGAAAAATTTCCCGGAAATTCTTTTGGGAGCAGGAACCGTTTTAAATCCACAAATGGCAGCCCAAGCAAAAAAGGCTGGTGCCCAATTTTTAGTAAGCCCTGGCTTAAACTTAAAAACACTAATCTGGGCGAAAAAAAATAAAATTCCCCTAATACCAGGAGTAGCAACGGCTTCGGAAATTGAGTGTGCCTTAATGTATAATTTAAATGTATTAAAATTTTTTCCAGCAGAAGCTTTGGGCGGGGTAAAAATGCTTAAGGCTTTTAAAGGCCCTTTTTCGAATGTAAAATTTATTCCAACCGGTGGCATTTCTTTGGAAAATAAAAATTCCTACCTAGCAGAAAAAAATGTTCTGGCTGTAGGAGGTTCCTGGATGGTAAAAGAAAATTTAATTCAGGAAGAGCGCTGGCAGGAAATTACAGAACTTTGTAAAAAAAGTCTGGAAGAATAATTTTTTAATGTCTGTATATGAACTAAAAAAATCTAAAAAAAAATGTGGGGCTTTTTGAAAAAGACTTGCGGTAAAAAAAGGCGCCTTTATTTCGAAAGACGCCTTATTTGTAAACTTTCTTTTTCAAGACAAGTCTTTTTTTACATTACACTTATTACTACCCTTAAACTTCTTCGCTTGTGTAATCAATCAAAGTGGTAACCGTCATAGGGCTGAGTTTCTTTTCGTATTCAAGAAGTGGCAGGCCAATTACGCCAAAGACATCTGTTACTTTTGCCCCACCCATTTCTACAAGTTTTTGTGAAGCTTTAAGGGTTCCGCCAGTCGCAATCAAGTCGTCAACCAAAAGAATATTCTGTCCTTTTTGAATGTCTGCACAGTGAACTTCAATTTCTGCATTTCCATATTCAAGGGCATAAGAAACGCAATATGTTTTTCCGGGCAACTTCCCCTTTTTCCTAATAAGGATTAGTGGAATGCCAAGTCTTTCCGCAAAAGGGGCAGCAAAAATAAAACCGCGGGATTCTATCCCTGCAACAGCATCAATTTTTTTATCCTTGTAGAGTTCCACCATGCGGTCAATGCAATATTTAAATTCTTTTGGATGCCGCAAAATGCCAGTGATGTCATAAAAAAGAATTCCCTTTTTGGGAAAGTCAGGAATTTTTGAAATGACCTTATCAAGAATTTCAAAATCTTTATCCATTTTTTTCTCCAGAAAAATTATTTGCAGAAAGTTTTTTCAAAATCATTTTTTGTCGCTTTCTGTATTTTTACATTCGGCATTTTTTTCAAGGCTTTTTACAGACCCCATAATAATTCTTTTTTGCCGGACGTCTTCCAAAAGATCACACAAACCTTTTGAATCACTATTTTCTATCAAAACTTTAAATTGGTCTATCCTTTTTTCAAATTCTTCAATGTGACCCAAAAGTTTTTCTTTGTTAGAAATAAAAAGTTCAGTCCACAAGGGAGCATTTATCATCGCAATCCTGGTTAAATCCTCAAAAGAACCGCCGCCGAATGCAGTAATTTCTTCATCCCTTGCACTTTCAACCAAAGCAGATGCAATCACATGGCAAAGCTGAGAAGTAAAAGCGATTTTGTAGTCGTGGGTGTCGCAGTCAGTGATTGTAATTCTGGAAAAACCCATTTCGCTGACCAGCAGTTTCATCAAGTCAAGATTTTCTTTTTTATTGTAGGCCTGCGGAATTAAAATATAATTTCTGCCAATAAAAAATTCTGCCTTTGAATTTGCATACCCTTCTTTTTCACCACCAGCCATTGGGTGACCAATTATAAAATCCACATCATCCCGCAAAATAGCAGGAAGTTTTTTTTCAAAAATTCCTTTCACGCCAGAAATATCTGTTACGATCGCACCGCTTTTAAAAGCGTCTTTGTTGACTTCAAGAAAGTCCAGTGTTGCATGAGGATAAAGGCAAACGAAAACAAAATCACATTCCCTTAACATGTCAGCCACTTTGTCTGTAGAAAAAGTTTTATCTACAATTCCTTCACTTTCTGCTTGTAAAAGACAAGCCTGACTCCTATTACATGCATAAATTTTTCCACTGGCATTTGTCCGACTTAGAATGTTAAGGCGAATAGCTTTTGCCAAAGAACCACCCATAATTCCCAAGCCCACAATGCCGTATGTTAAATCAGTTAATTTTTTCATTACAAAGTCTTTCCTTCAACAGCAGCATATTTTTCAAGTTTTTCGGTAAGACCAGCGAATTCTGCCGGAGTCAATTGCTGGGAAGCATCGCTTAAAGCTTTTTCCGGCTGAACGTGAACTTCAATTTCCAGACAGTCAGCCCCACAGGCAACAGCCGCCTGTGACAAAGATGGAATCATCCACTTAATTCCACAGGCATGACTTGGATCAATTGCAACAGGCAAATGCGTCATCTTGTGCAAAAATGGTACAGCTGAAAGATCCAGGCAATTTCTTGTGTAGGAATCGTAAGTGCGAATACCCCTTTCGCAAAGAATTACTTTGTCATTTCCAGAAGCCATAATGTATTCAGCAGACATCAAAAGTTCCGTGATTGTACCAGAAAGCCCTCTCTTTAACAAAACAGGTTTTCCGCATTTTCCCAGTTCCTTCAGTAAATCAAAATTCTGAAAATTTCTTGCACCCACTTGAATCAAATCAACATCATCAAAAAACTGCAGTTCAGAAATTGCCATAAGTTCAGTACAGACAGGAAGACCAGTTTCTTTTTTTGCAATAGACAAAAGCCTTAAACCTTCAAGCCCCAGCCCCTGAAAACTATAAGGTGAAGTTCTAGGTTTGTAAGCACCACCCCTTAAAATTCTGGCACCCGCAGCCTTAACACCTTTTGCACTTTCTACAATCTGCTCTTCACTTTCTACGGAACAAGGGCCCGCAATAATCGGCACGCATGTATGATCCCCAATCACGCAAGGCTTCACCCCAGCCTGGTTTGAACCAACCGTTACGATTGTATCCTGAGGATGAAAAGAACGGCTTGCCAATTTGTAAGGAGCCGAAACACGTTCAACACTTTCAACAATATCATTTACAAGAAAATCATTAGGATCAATTTTCGAAGTGTCACCCAAAAGACCGACAATATTCTGGTCCACACCCACAGTCACGTGATAATCCAAACCGCGATTTTTTACATCCGCAAGAAAAGGCTTCAATTCCTTTTCAGAAATTCCTTTTTTTAAAATTACAATCATACATGCCTCCAGCACACAAGCGCATTCACAAAAAAAAAGAACCCTCTTTTTAGAAGGTTCTTGTTCTTGTTCAATTAGTTTTTAAGCCATAAAACAATCTTTACAGGAACCTTCTGTTTCGAAAGAGAAAATAAAAGTAAAAGTAAAAGACTGCTTTGAATAGCTTTTTCATGCTTAAGATTATGCGACTTAAACAAAGATTTTGTCAATAGAATATTTTGGAGAAAGCGTTTTTAAAAACGGCTTTTCGTGGCTCCGCTTGCGCTCCGTTGTTTTTTTTGAATCTTCGCTTCAAAAAAAACAATCCCTTCGGGCCCACTACAATCCGACTAGCGCCCTTTTAAAATTCAAAAATTCTTTTTTAAAGAAAGACCTGCTGTTAAAGAAGTCAAAGGCATGGGGTAATTCTCTACAGATTCATAATCCGCAAAAAGCATGTTGTCAATTTTTATGTAAGGTTCAAAAATTTTTAATCCCTTATAAGAAGCAGAAAAATTCATAAGCACGTATGGCTTTAAAAAAGAAATATTTAAATTTGACTTATAGCGCTTTCCCATGTAAGAAGTGTCCAAAGCAAAAGACCATTTTTCAAGCTTTAAATTCAAAATTAAAGAAGTCGTAAAATCCGGAGTCCACATAATTCTTTTTCCATAAGTCAAAGAATTGCTCTTATCCAAAAGTCGGTTGTATAAATATTCACCGCTAAACTTTACAGAAAAAACTTCATCAAAAAAAGATTTTTCTAAATCAAAATCCAGTCCTGCATAAAAAGCGGAAGATAAATTTTCAGGCGAATAAAGTCCATCACTGTAAGCCCACTGAATTTTATTTTCATAATAATTTGTAAAAAGACAAAGGGAAAAAGGAAGAAAATTTATTTTAGAATTAAAAGTAATTTCTACTCCCCAGCCTCTTTCTTCTTTTAAATCCGGATTTCCCACTGCCCCTTGTCCATTCCAGTAAAGATCATCCATGTTTGGAAACTGAACCATTGTGTAAAAAAGAAAGGAAAAGTCACCAAAGAAAAAAGATGTTCTAAGACCCGCTTTTGGCACAAAGGCAAAATTCTGTCCCTGAAATTTTACACTTAATGGCAGGGACAAAGAAAAAATGTCATTAAAGAAAAATTTACTTGTTTCTTTAAAAGTGAATGTCAATTGATTCACCTTTCCGTCATCCGTAGAAGATAAAAAATTTCCTTCAAAAGTAAAACCTGCACTTTGCTTAAAAAAATCACTTGCAAAAAAAGACAGGGAACTTGAATAAGTTAAAGTATGAAGATAATGGCTTGAAGAAGATGACGCTTCATCATAAAAACGGACATTCGTAAAATATGCAAAATTATTTTCCAGGCGAAAAGCAGAAAAAATTGCTGGATTAATTATGTTTAAAATAAAGCGGTTATTGTAATCTTTTTGTAAACCAATATTTGTATTGTTTTCAGGGCCTGGGCAGAATTTATTTCCTGCATAAAGAAAATCAGTAAAAGTAAAACTTGAGCCCTGACCATAAAAATGTGTAAAGGCAAAAGAAGCACTCGTATCCCAGACTTGTGAATTATCCCTGAACAAATATTTATTTTCGCCGGACAAATAAAGATACTTGTTTTGGGCTGCCGTAAAAGCGAGTGAAGTTTTAAAAAAAGAATTTTCTTTTACAGGACTTGAAAAATTTAATTTTTGACTGACAGTGTCTAAAACTGCCGCTGGATTAAAAAAAGTCTTAAAACTTGTGTCACTGTAAATTTCTTTTTTTACATCCTGTTTTTTTGTAGTAATGTAAATGGTTCCCGCAACAGAACCTTCATCACTAATGCCTTCTGTAAATCCACCTTTGACAATTTCAATTTTTTCTATTTGATTTAAATTGATTGAAGAAAAATCGAAGGTGCCGTATTGGGCATTATTTAAACAAATGCCGTCCATTACAATGCGGACAGTTTCGTCTGTAAAGCCACGAATGGAAGGTTTACTTTCAAGACCATAAGCGCCATAACTTAAAATTTGAATGCCCCTTCTTTGCAAAAGAGAAGTTAAATTTTCACATCGGCTTTCTTCTATTTCTTCCTTTGAAATTACAAGGCGCTCTTCAGCAAGAGGCTTTGCCAGGAAAGTATAAATGTGTCCCAGATTTATGTTATCTTCTTCTTCATAATCCTCAGCATAGAGGCAAAATAAATTTAAAAGAGAAAAGAGGATTATGAAAAAAAACTTAAAGCGTTTTTTTAAGGATTTCATCTACTGCTGTTTTGTACATTCAGAATAGTAAGTAAAATATGAAGAATCAAAAGTAGACTTTGCTTCTTCTAAAGTTTCTGTAGAAGTTTTTCCATTGTAAAGATTTGCACCAGAAAAACTTCCAGAAGAATCTGTTAATTCCTTAAAAGCAACTGCATAATATTTTCCAACATCTGGGGCGCTTGTTGAATAGCGGTAATAATAAGTTGTCTTTGTGTAATTTGACTCATCCTCCGGCTTTGTATACTTTACATCGCTTGAGTCACTTTTATTTGTCCAATAAGAACCATCTGTCCATGAATCTTTGTCACTTTCAGGTTCTGTAGAAGTACTTTCAAAAGCTTTTGTGTACTTAAAATAGATTTTACCGCTGGTGTAGTCTGTGTCGTCAAAAACTACTGTCATTTCATTTCCTGCATAACATTCTACGAAAGTACCATTTACACTTGTACCGTTGGAAAAAGTTTTTTTGCTTACATCAATTTTAAAAACCTCATTATACTGAGAAGCAAAACTGCCAGACAAGTAAGAAAGAGCGTCGTCTTCTGTTTTTGAGTCTGGACCATCACCACAAGATGTGAGAATTGCACTAAAGGCAAAACATACAAAGAGCTTGCTCAAAATATTGAGCGACCTTTTAAAGAAAAAGTTTTTCATAAAACCTCCGGGAATCAGAGCTGCGTAATTCCCCAAAAAGATAAAACTTTCATACGAAAGTTTTGGGCACCAAAGTTTCCGGACTTAAAACTTTTTTTGTAAAACAGCCTTCCCACAAAAAGCAGTGACTGTTTTTTTTGCAAAACATTTTGCAGTTTTTACCGTTGCGCTTCCAGTGCAGGATTTTCACCTGCTTCCATTGAAATGCCCAGGGATTTTATAAATTTTTTATAGGATTTTTACAAGGGAACAATAAGACAGCGGTGCTAGCGGTAAAGAGCCCTATTACCAATCTTAAAGCTAAAAGTCAGCTAAAAAAAATTGCCTTTAAAAATGATATTTTCAGAAAAAAGATCAAAAAAAAGAAAAAAAAATTTCCATTTATAAAAATTCAGTGCTATAATTTTCTTACCTGGCAAACAGGAAAATCTTTGACTAAAAGGAGAAAAACATGAAAAAGATTTTGGCTATTGCAACATGCGCTTTGATGACAGCTGCAATTTTTACCAGCTGCGGAACAACAAAGGCTGCTGGTGCAACAGAAGCAAAGGAAGAAACAGCACCTGCTGTCCTTAACACTTCAACAAAGACTGGCATGGATGCAGTTCCAGCTGATGACCTTGCAAAAGCTGCAGGTTTCAAAGACGGTGAAAAGGGTACAACTTTCGCAAAGTCTGTTATTAGTCCATGGGAATTAAACGGTGGCAAGAACTACATTAAGGACGATGATTCAAACATGTACATCAACGTCCAGTATGAAGGTCCTAAGTGGAATGAAGACATTACAGCAAAAAAGGCAAGTCTCATTGACACTGGTGACGGAGACAAGGCTCTTGCACTGAACTTGGGCTTGAACAAGTCTGGTGACACTTACGGTGTTCTCTTTAACATTTCTAAACAGGGTGCTGCTCCACTTAACATTTCTCAGGCTACATTTACAATGAGAATTTACATTCCAGAAGAACTCACTCTTGCAAATGCTGAAGGATTTGTTCCTTCACTCAAATTTGCTGTTCGTGACCCTAGCTGGACACAGTTCTTCCTCCAGGGCGAAGGAATTAAAACTTTCTCATTCTCTGACATTGGAGCCGGCTGGCACACAATCAAACTTGACTTTGCTAAAAAGGAATTTGATTTAGGTTCAAAGAAGGGAACATTTAAAGTTTCTTCAGCACCACTGTCAAAGTGCAACATGATTGACCTTTACATTGCAGGAAAGAAGATTGACTCTAATCTTGATGTACCTATCATCATCGATTACGTATCTCTTTCTATTCCTCCAGAAAAATAATTTTCATGGAAGGATTTTTAAGTCTCTCTAAGAATTACGATTTTTAGGGATGCCTTTTCAAAAGGGTCTGCTTTTTTTGGGCAGACCTTTTCTTTTTTTATTGAGAGTTGATAGTCTATAATTGACAGCTGATACTTGCCACTTGCAAAATTTAGCGTTTTTTTTAACCACAAAAAAATTAAATTTTAGAAAAAAAATCTTTATAAAAAATATTTCTTCATTTATAATTCCTTTTATGAAAATCACATTTAATGAAAAGACAAAAGTCTTTGCTCTTGAAACAGAAAATTCTGCTTATTACATTGGCCTTGTTGACAAGGAAAATTTTGTTGGTCACATCCACTTTGGAAAAAAAATTGATGAAAACGATCTTTTATACAAATTGCTTCGCATTGAAGAAGCTCCAAAAGTGCCGTCAGTAAACGAAAGGGACCGCCTGTCTTTTTACGATTCTTTTTCTTTTGAATATCCCTGCGGTGGAATCGGGGATTTTAGGGAAAGCGCCCTTAACGTAAAAAATTCTTATGGCCAGAGTGCGGTAAACATCCACTATGTAAGTCATGAAATATTAAATGGCAAGGGGGACCTTGAAGGCCTGCCTCACACCTGGGGTAGCGAAAAAGATTCCATGACACTTTTACTTCACTGTAAGGATGAAGTTTTAAATCTTGACGTAACATTAAGCTATTCTATTTTCCAGGGAATTGACGCAGTTGCCCGCAGCGTAAAAATTACAAACCTTTCAAAAGAAAATATTTCTTTAACAAAGGTTTATTCCCTCTGCCTCGATATGGAAAATAAAGATTTTGACTTTATCAGTTTGCATGGTTCATGGGCCAGGGAAAGACACATCGACCGCACACCACTTCTTCACGGTAAAATGGCAACATCATCTTTGCGTGGTGAAACAAGTCACCAGGAACACAGTTTTTTTGCCCTTGCTTCCCACAATGCGGATTATGATGCTGGTGAAGTTTACGGATTTAATTTTATTTATTCAGGAAACTTTATTTCTCTTGCCCAGCTGGATCAGTTTGACAATGTAAGAGCCTGCATGGGAATTAATCCAGAAGGATTTGAATGGCAGCTAAAAGAAGGAGAATCATTTACAAGCCCAGAAGCAGTTGTTGTTTATTCAAGTCAAGGCTTAAACAAAATGGCCCAGAATTTCCACAAGCTTACAAGAGACCATCTTATTCGTGGTGAATATAAAAATAAAATGCGCCCTATTTTGATTAACAACTGGGAAGCAACATATTTTAATTTCGACCAGGACAAACTTTTGGACATTGCAAGAGAAGCCAGCAAAGATGGAATTGAAATGCTGGTTATGGATGACGGCTGGTTTGGCCACAGAAGTAGCGACGATTCTTCTTTGGGTGACTGGTTTGTTAATGAAGAAAAACTTAAAGGCGGATTAAAAAATCTTGTTGACCAGGTAAATAATCTGGGAATGAAATTTGGCATTTGGTTTGAACCTGAAATGATTTCTCCGGATTCAGAACTTTACCGCTCACACCCGGACTGGGCAATTCAAGTAAAAAACAGAAAGGCTGGCCTTTGCCGCTGCCAGTACGTTCTTGACTTAAGCAGAAAAGAAGTAGCTGATTACACATTCAAGCAACTTAAAGAAATTCTTTCTTCTGCAAATATTGAATACGTAAAGTGGGATATGAACCGCCAGTTGGCAGACATGGGTTCAGCATGTCTTGGAAAGGAAAATCAGGGGGAACTCTTCCACAGGTACACTCTTGCCGTTTACCAGATGCAGGAGCGCCTTATAAAAGAATTTCCTCATTTGCTTCTTGAAAATTGTTCAGGCGGAGGAGCTCGCTTTGATGCCGGAATGCTTTATTATTCTCCTCAGATATGGTGTTCAGATGACACAGATGCAATCGAGCGTCTGGAGATTCAAGAAGGTACTGCCCTCCTTTACCCTTTGAGTGCTATGGGGGCCCATATTTCAACTTGCCCTAACCATGCTTGCGGCAGAGTTACCCCTTTCAGAACAAGAGGCTTTGTTGCCCTGGCAGGAACTTTTGGCTACGAACTAGACATAACCAAAATCCCAGAAGAAGAAAGAGCTCTTATTCCGGAACAAATTGAACTCTACAAAAAATTCAATCCACTTATCCGGGAAGGTGATTATTACAGGATTGCTTCATATTCTCAAAATCATGAATGGGATGCATGGCAAGTTGTAAGTCAAGACAAAAGCAAGGCTTTGCTTACATTAGTGCAAGTCTTAAATCATCCAAACTTCCATTCCAGAAGGGTTTATTTAAAGGGCCTGGATTTAAGCAAAAAATACAAAGTAACCATGCAAAACAGCTTCGGCGAAAAATCTGACTTGGGCACATGGTCAGCTTCTACTTTGATGAACGCAGGACTTTTATTGCCACGCCTTTGGGGTGACTTTAATTCCCAGCTTATTTATCTGGAAAGTTGATTTTTGCAAAGCTTTGGGGAGAGGCCTTGTTTTGGAAAGTGGTCTTTGTTTGGAAAAAAGATATCTCTTTTGAAAAGCAGGCCTCTGTTTGAAAAAGAGGTGCTTGTTTTGGAAAAAAGATATCTCTTTTGAAAAGCAAGACATCTTTCCTAAAGCAGGCTGCTGTTTAGGAAAGAAATGCTTGTCTATGAAAGACCTGTCTCTTTTGAAAAGCAGGACATCTTTCGTAAAACAGGCCTTTGTTTTGGCAAGAATTGCTTATCTACGAAAGCCCCTCCTCGTTAGGAAAGCAGGACTTTTTCCTAACGCAGGCTGCTGTTTAGGAAAGAAATGCTTGTCTACGAAAGACCTGTCTCTTTTGAAAAGCAGGACATCTTTCGTAAAACAGGCCTCTGTATAGGAAAAGCCTGTCTCTTTTGAAAAGCTCCTCATCTTTCAAAAAGCAGCCACCTTCCCTACACCACGCAACAAAAATCACTCAAAAGAAACATTCTTATTTATAAAGTTAACAAGTTGGTCTGCCATTTTAATATGGGTGTCTACGCGGGGATGATTGTAAGTCCATGAGCGGTAAGTAAAGCTAAGAACTTTTTCGTCATTCATGCTCTTAATGGCTTTTGTAATACCGGCTTTAAGCTCACGGCTGGACTGAATGGCACTCATTCCTCCTGTCGCACAAATGATCCAGGCGTCAGGGTAAGTTTCCCTTATTTCTTTTAAAAGATTAAAATATCTTTCTTCAAAATCAGCAGGAAATTTTTCCCTGTTATTTGCAGAAAGCCCGTAATCATTTTGACCAAGATTTACTACAACAACATCCGGCCTTCTTCCACTTGAAAAATCATAGTCGACGCTTGAGCTTTTCGGGTAAAGTTTTTTCCATGAGTTGCCCATTATAAATTCATTCCAACTGATGCAAACACCTGTTCCACCAACAGCCAAGTCGCTCAATTCCCAGCCAAGAGCACGGCAGGCAATGGCAGGATAAGCAGTGTAAGCATTGTGCGTTACCATTTGATCTGCTTCGTAAGAATCTGGCCCAGAAGTTTCTGTGCAAACACCGGCCGTAATGCTGTCACCATAAAATTCAATTTTTCTTTCAGCAATGTCAGCCCTGGAAATTTTACCACTTGCCTTTTTGTAACCTTCAGCATCTACATCTACACCCAAGAAAGTGTCCACATAGCCGCCTTCGTTGCGCTTAAAAATTGTACAAGTGTGCTGGCCCTTCTTCAATTTTTTTGTAGTAAAATAATCATATTCGCCGTAAGGTTCCATCTGCAAAAGAATTATTTCTCCATCAATAATTACATTGTAGTAGCTGAGAGATGAATTTGAGTCCTTAAAGCGAAGCCCCAGACGAGTTCCATCAAATTTAAAAGAAACAGTTGTTCCTTCCCAAATCAACTTTGGAGCAGCCTTGTCTGAAAAATCAACGCGGCTGGTGTAATAAAAAGCAGGATCGTCTGCAGGAATAAAAGTTAAAGTTTTATCTGTAATTTCTTCTTCTACAATATTCCACGTGTAATCACAAAGAACCTGCACCTTTGGCAGATTTTCTTTAATTTGCCTAGAATAATCTTCTGCAAACAAAGAAAAATTCAAAGTCAAAAAAATAAAGAATCCAAAAAATAATTTAAAAATCTTTTTCATAAAAACTCCTGTAAATAAAAGCAGCCTCAAAAAGATTTACTTTCCAAAGCTGCCATATTTCATTCCATTTTATTTTTGTTTTTCTTCATGAGTTACAATCAAGCCAAAAATATTTGTTTCTTTGCCCTGGTAATTTGCCCTTCCCTTTGGAACAATCACGTGAACTTCAAAAGTTGTTTCCTTGTCAGTTTTTACAAGTTCTTTGCTTGACCAGCCAAGGTAGCCCTTTCTTATGGAATTTTCACACTTGATTGTAAATTTCTTTGTTTCCTTGCCGCCATATTTTACCCATGCCTGGCAGTTTCTAAAACTGTCACTTTCGGCAAATAGAAGATTTACAGAAGTTCCCTTCACCTTGAAAACAATTTCAGCACCTTCTTTTGTTGACCGCCAGCCTTCCTTCGAATTTCCATGTGCCACCCATTCAGTGTGAACAGGGCTGCCGTTTGACCAGCCGGTGTTTTTTACAGGCTTAAGGTTGTCACAATTGTAGTATGTCAAATATTCATAGCCCCTGTCTGTAAGAGGAGCAGGCAAAGTTTTTTGGATAGGAGGAAGGTCACTGTCATTTTCAGGCAGCAGTGCCCAAATTGCTTCAAGTTTTTGAATTATGAACTTAGCAATTTCTGCATGTCCTGTATTGTTAGGATGAACACTTTCGCTTCCATCAAAAAAATCATTCCAGTTAAGAGAGTCACCTTTTTCTGCAATTTCGCAATCTTTCCAGCTTACAAAAGGAATGTGGTAGTATTCGCAAATAGGCTGCTGTTCTTTTTGCTGGCTTGACTGAGGAGGATTTTTTTCGTTTACAAAAAGAGCAAAAATTCCAGCATCCCTTCCATTTTCAATCTGGCGGATTATGCCTTCATAGCTGCGGTTTCTTACAGAAGCTTCAAGCCACTGATCATTCATTGCAAATTCCAAAAAAACTAAATCCACATTATTATCAAGCAAATGGAATTGAGCACGAGCCGCACCAAAAGCCGAGTCTGTTCCACTCACAGCTTCGTGCATGTACTTTACATTTGCTCCATATTCCTTAGCCTTTGCCTGCCACCACTTTCCAACAAGAGCGCGCCAGCTGTTTTCGCTAAGCGGATTTGAATTGTAACCAGTTGTAATTGAGCCACCAAAAGCCGCAATACAAACATCTTCTCCCCTGCGGATCTTTGCCATAACATTTAATATTCTGGCATTTTCGTCTTCTGTCATAGATTCTGCATCCTTTACTTTTGATTTTGCACTTGCACCAAAGGCCAATAAAAAAGCCATTGAAAGTACAAAAATTTTTTTTGTTTTATTTAATTTCATTTTTTTCCTCCAATAAAAATTTCACCTTACTGACAGCAGCGAAAGTGAAAAAGCAGATCTTTTACCTGCTTAAAAAAAATTCACTTGTAAAAATCAGTTTTTTAAAAATTCAAAAAACTAATTTTTTTCTACATTTAAATCCGGCAATTCATCCCTTGTAATTAAGTAAGGATTTGAATAATAATCCAGCAGTACTTCTTTTGAAGTATAAGATTCACTGTAATCATTTTTTTTGTTTACAGCAAATTCTCCGTCCCAGGTACAAAATGCAATCCACGGAATTTTATTTTCTGCAATGGCATTTACATCAGGCAGGGAACCGTTTTCGCTTATAGCCATTAACTTCGGACAGTAACTTGCAGACCGCAGCTGTGACAAAATAGTTTCCTGGGTAATATGCTTGTGGGGACCAGGGTATGAATCATATGTGATCATATCAACATATTCATCCCCTGGGTACCATTCAGGGTCTTGTCCGTTCCAAACCCAAATTAAATTGTTGAGTTTGTGATAATTTGTAAGGCGATCATAAAGCAGGTGATAAAGCTTTATGTAAGAATCACTGCCACTTGCTCCCCACCAGAACCAGCCGCCGCTTGCTTCATGCAAAGGCCGCCACAAAACAGGCACTCCCGCCTCTGCCATTTGTTTCAAAGGAACTGCGATGGCATCAATGTCACGAATCAAATCTTTATAATTTTGACTGTCAGGATTATTTAAAGCTGTAGCAAAATCAAAAGTGGTAGCTGAAGGCCTGAAACCATCATACCAGTGCTTGTAGGGTTCATTTTTGTCAATAAGACCATTCGGTGCATTCCAGTGCCAGCAGACAGACACAATACCGCCTTCTTTCCACCATTTAATGGCATTTGCAGCAACAACACCCTTTGTTCCATGCTGAACTCTTGAAGGTGAATAATCAATTAAATCAATTCCCAGAAGAGCAGGATATTTTCCAGTCGTCTGGTAAATGGCCTTTATTTCAGGCTGCGAGCGATTATAAATTTGCTGACCGCTTAAAATTCCATTTCCGGGCAAAGTTACAAGATAATTAAAAAGGGCCTGGGCATTTTTACTAGCCTTAGGATTTGACAGTTTGTTTGAAGGAGTAATGTTTGAAATGTAATTTTCATCAGATTGAACAAAAGAAATTTCATCCACTAAAAATTCTCCGCCTAAAGAAGACAAATAAAATACATTTGAACCGCTTTGTAAGTGTGACACAGCATTCACCTGTATATTTACAAATTTACCGCTTTCCATCAAACGCTGGGAAGCAATAATTTTTTCTCCCTGCTCCAGCTGCATCCTTATAGGGCGGCGAAAATCCTCTTCCTGGATTTCAGTGAATATTCTCAGGAAAATACAATAGTCCCCCTCTTTTTCTACATCCGCGTAAAACTCAAGCACACTGCCTTCATTCACTGAAGAAAATTTTACATAAGAAGTTCCATTAAAACCTTTTATTTCACTTTCTTCATCTACCCCATAAAGGCCACCATCTTCTGCTTGAATTGTAATTGCATTTTTTAAAGCAAGGCCTGAAAGTTTAGAAGAAGAGACACAAGAAAAGAAAATAGTAAAAACAGAAAGAAAAGCTGCAGCAAAAAAGATTTTAAAAATTTTTTTTTGAACTTTGATCATTGTATTCCCCTGAAAATATTCCTCTAAAAAAAATGCGCTGCAGCTTTTACACGCAGCGCATTTTCTCAAGATTAAGGGCCTTCTTAAAAATTGCAAATTCTCAAGAAGCCCTTAAAACAATTCCTTTAAGAAATTATTTTTCTGTAATCTTGATATTATCGATGATAACGCCTGAAAGGTTCTTTACACCAATTGCAAGACCAATTCTACCGTTCTGGTTAACATTCTGAATTGTTCCTGTAACGTGGTATACAGTTGAGTTGTCACTGACAGCCTTTGACATCCAGCCGTACTGGTAAAGTTCGTTAGCATAGCCCTGCATCCAAACAGCTGCATCCTTTCCAACAGTACCAATTGCCTTAGCGTCAAATTCAACCTTGTAGTTTCTCCAACCAACAATACCCAGGTTTGTAGGATCTGTAATTACGATTGTAGCTTCAGTTCCATCTGTATCTGGATCAAATTCCAGTTTAAGAGACTTTCCAGAACCATCGATTGCACCAGAGCCTGAAACAAGAGAGAACTTAGCTGTTGTTGTAGATTCCCAAGCCTTTACATAAGAAGCAAGCTGAGAGTCTGACATCTTGTCAAAGTTCTGGTTTACACCCTTGAATGGAAGTTTTGTAAGCTTACCGATTGGTGTGTTAGCGTCAGCAAGAATAGCCTGTGCCTTTGGAGTATATTTTTCAATAGCAGAAGCAGGAGAGTTTCCACTCCATACAACTTCACCCAGGAATTCATCAAGCATGCTGTCCAAAGCAGCTACTGTAGGACCTGGATAGTAAGTGTTCTTCCTCATTTCTGTTGACATTGTAAGGATTGCCTTTGGCCATGTAGAATTGCGGTTAAGGATATCATCGTTATACCATTCCTTAAGAACGTATTCGATGTACTTACCAGCAGCCTTCTGCTTCTTTGAACCAGCACCAATACCATAACCGTCACATTCAAAAACGTTCTTGCAAGAAGAAACAGATGGACCGTGTGGAAGCTTTACGTATTCAAGCTGATCACGTGTTTTCTTTGTGATTGTAGCTGGATCATATTCGCGGCCAATAACCATAGCACAAGTACGGTTAGCAATACCGTCCTGAATGATAGAGTTGTCCTGCTGGTACCAGCCGGCCTTCTTTGCACTTTCAAGGAATGAAAGAGCTTCTGTAAGTTTTGGATCTGAGAAGTTAAGTGTTAAGTTACCCTTAGAGTCTTTCTTTGTAAATTCACAGCCGTTCATGTAAGCGAAAAGACGTGTGTACCAGCATCCAAGACCCCAGCGGTTGATTGAACCAGAACCTGTTGTGTCAGCAGTAAGCTTGCGTGCCAATTCTGCCATGTGATCCCAGTCCCACTTTCCTGCAGCTTCAAGAGCTTTTGGCATCTGGCTTTCCTTTATGCCCATTTCCTGCATAAGTGTCTTGTTGTAAATGACAAGCCAGAAGTGATTTGCTGTATAGTGAGAAGCAGCATAATATTTGTTGCCATACTTAAATACCTGTTCAGCAGCAGTATAGTTGAAAATGTTCTCTCCGCCGGCTGTGAGATTTGTGTTTACGTATCCGTTAATTGGCTGGAGATAGCCCTTTACCTTAAACTTAGGGAAGTCCTGATCACGAACGAAAACAACATCGATTGGATCTCCTGCAGCCATGTTAGAAAGTACGCGGCTTTCTACAGTACCCCAGTCACCCAGGATATAAGTTACTTTACCGCCTGTTTCAGCAGTATACTTGTCGCCTGCACGTACCATAACATCATTTTTGTGGTCACGAGGGTTAACGGCTGGACGGAATACCTTAATATCCCAGTCGCCTTCTGCAAATGCCATTGAAGAAAGTGCCATGAATGCACCTGCCAGGCATGCCAACAACTTGATCTTTTTCATTAGTTCCTCCTAATTTAACCTACGAAAAATCAAAGGTTTAACCGATTTTACGGTTATTTACTTCATTTTAACAGTTTTTTAGCGAAAAATTAACCGTTTTTTAAGTTAATTTATTCTATCACATAAACTGAAATTCACCTAATAAAATTTTCAAATTTTTTAAAAAAAATCGAAAATTTTTACGCATTCTCTATATTC
>CAVCWN010000241.1:0-15010 GCA_963605975.1 Desulfovibrionaceae bacterium
TTCGCTAAAAACTTGCCTCGCAAGTTTTTCCGGCTTTCAGCCGTCGCTCATCATACGGCGGGCTATGCGTCTTTTGAATAGAAGTATTCTTTCCCTAAAGCACTTGCGCTTGGCTTCGCAGGGTAGCGGCTTTTAAATAGAAAAGTCTTTTTCCTAAAGCGGGCCGTGGGCTTTGGCCTGCAAAATGTCTTCTATGATTTCCTTGTCCAGCTGCTTCTTCAGCTGCGGGCTTGGTCGGCCGGTGTAAAATCCCTGAATCAAATCAACACCCAGGCGGACAACCGCATCCATTTCTTCCTTAGTTTCAACACCTTCTGCCAAAACGCGCATGTTGTTTATGTGGGCAAATTCAACAGTATTTTTAACGAACATCTGCTTGTTTGTATTTTTGTGAATGTCCGTAATCAAGTAACGGTCAATCTTTACATACTGAGGCTTGTAGCGCAAAAGGTTCACAATATTTGAATGGCCAGTTCCGTAATCATCCAAAGCAACAGGCACATCAAAAGAAGTTCCTCCAATCGTCCTGATTCGCTTAAGCTCATCGTCAGACAAAGAATCCTGTTCGGTTATTTCAACAACCATGGCACCCATTATTCCGCCATACCTGTTTGAAAAATTCTTCTGGTCTTCTTTCGTAAGGAAAAAGCCAGGAATTGAATTTATAAAAATCTTTACACCGTTAAATTCATTCTTTCTGGACAGATACTGTTCCATAACATTAAACATTGTCGCCTTTTCAATGTCATAAGTGCGGTCAGTCTGTTTGGCATAGTTCAAAACCTGCTCCGGACTCATGCCAATTTCCGATGGAGTACGCATAAGTGCTTCGTAGGCATAAACCGTCTGCGTGCAAACTTCAAAAATCGGCTGGTAGTAGTAAACAAACATATTTTTATCAACCAATTCTATCAGCTGCTTTCTTGCGTTTTCATCCTGTTTTTGCGTAGTCTTATTTTTGTCTTTGTTTATTGAATGGATTTTGTTTTTATAAAGTTCTGCAGTTGCAAAACGGACATAACTATTTAAATCCGCAGTCCAGCCCGGATTCACAACCGTACAACCACAGTTCACTTCAAGGTAGTACCCCTTTTCGTTCGAAGAATTAACTCCGTCCATACAGTTAAAAAATATTCTTACCGCTTCGTTAATAATCGAACCCAAATTTCCATTGGTGCTCACCCAGTTTAAAACAATAAACTGACTGTCAGAAATCTTTCCAATATAACCATTTCTTGTATTAGCAATCTTGAGGGCTTCTGCCACAGCATTTAAACATTTATTAATTTCTTCAACACCAAAACTATCCTGCAAAAATTTATAATCCGGCAAATCATAAATAGAAACAGACATCAACTTGTCAGTATTAGTTTTTGCAAAATTATTAAACCACTTTGTCACACCCATGTAGTTAGGCAAGCCAGTAAAGGAATCAATAAACTTACTGTTTTGCATGCTTTCCTTAAAATGAGTCTTGCGCATTTTGTTAACAGTTCCATTAAGCACAAGATTTATCACTTTAGAAAGACAAACGTTTTTATAAACTTCAGTAATAATATTATTAACCTTAACGGAATAAAGACCTATAAATTCCCCATCCATAGAAATGTCGCTTATAACATACATTGTACCGCTGTCATTCAGCCATTCATCCCAGTCAGGGACCATATCTTTTGTAGCATAGTCGCAGGAATTTCCGTTCTTGTAAGTTTTATCACCTGTTGCGTAAATTAAAAGCTTGTCTGTTAAAATATGGCGCTTTGCTTCATCAGAAGTTCCCATGGAAAAAGAAATAAAATCATCTCTCAAAGAAATATAGCCATTCTGGAAAAGTTCATCTTCCAGCATAATCTGCATTTCGTTATCCAAAGCCATGCTTACGCTATTTGTCATAGCATCGGCCCAAACAAAAGTTTTGGACTCAAAATCATCAGTATCAATTACAAAATCAACAAGCGCCTGACACCTCTTCTGGTAATCAACCTGCATGCAGTCATCACAACCGCAGCTTTCAGAAAGTACCAGTTTGTACTTTTCCGTAAAAATCATTTTTTCAAACTGCTTGTTAAACTCATACTTAATATTGTCCAGACAAGTCTTTGCCAGGCCTTCAACATCCTCTGCGCAGGTAGTAAGACGCGGTGAATTGTAGCGGGACTTTCTAACTCCATCAAAACCCGTAACAATCACATCTTTCGGAACCTTTACACCCAGCTTTTCAAAAAGTTCACAGCAGCCGTGGGCCATATTGTCATTTGCACAAACAACAGCATCCGGCAACTTTTTTCCTTCAGCAAGAAATTTACTCATAGCCTTCAAAGCAAGACTTTTGTCATATTGAGCATAAAGAATATTTTCTGTGTTAAAAGGGAGGTTGTGCTTTTTAAGGACATCTTCAAAAATTTCCAGGCGCTCAAGACTTTCTGGATCCACAGAAGAATTATTGAATCCTCCCATAAAAACAAAATCCTTACAGTCATGCTTTTCCACAAGATGTTCAACTAAAAGCCTGTATTCGTCCTTGTATTCGCGGGCAATAGTATGGTAACCGGTATTATTTCCATGAACCACCATAACAGGCAGATTTTTTTCCCTGAAGCGTTCAATCAACTGCTGTGTCTTTCCAAAACTTTGAAAAGATTCAGAAATGATTATTCCGGCATCAATTTTGTCATAATTTATAAAGTTAAAAAGAGGATCATCATCAAGAGAGTTTATTTTCCGAATTTTATAAGAAGAATTGCTGTTGAAAACAATCAATTTAAAACCATTTTCACGCGCATAATTATGCAAATAAGAGATAAATTCAGTTCTAAAATGATCATGAATCGTTGCCGCGCAAACAGCAATAACTTTTTTTCTCATATATCCTCAAGTTTTCTACATTTTACTCTATTTTTTTTACTTTGTGTTATTTTTTTTCAAAAATTTGAAAATTATTCATTTACAATTCTTTAAAGAAAAAAACCGGTCGCAAAAACAACCGGTTTCATAAAATCAATTTAATTTTTTAAGGCAAAGAAACTTTCCCTTAGTTAAAAAAGCCTCAAAAGGCCCTTGTAAATCATTGACCTTTCACAATCACGCTTTCAAAAAACTAAATCTTTGCTTTTCTTAGGCGCACTTTTTCAATATCTTCACAGAAGAGTTCACGCAAATCATTAAGTCCCAAAGCCATAAGTGCCATACGGTCAATTCCAATACCCCAGGCCGCAACAGGAACATCAATTCCCATTGGCTTGGTAACTTCCGGTCTGAAAATTCCAGAACCGCCCAGCTCAAACCAGCCCAGCTTTGGATGCTTAATGTGCACTTCGATTGAAGGTTCAGTGAATGGGAAGTAACCAGGTACGTACTTTACTTCTGTAGCACCAGCAACTTCTACCGCAAACATTTCCAGCATTCCCAAAAGAGTGCGAAGGTTTACGTTTTCACCTAAAATAATTCCTTCTGTCTGGTAAAAGTCAGACAAGTGAGTAGCATCAACTTTATCGTAGCGGAAGCAGCGTGCAATTCCAAAATATTTGCCTGGGATTTCAGCCTTGTGCAATTGATGGGCAGAAAGAACAGTACCCTGTGATCTCATAATCAAACGGCGTGTAAATTCATGATCAAATTCGTAATTCCAGCCACGACTGCCAGTGTTTCCACCGTTCTTGTGAACAGCAGCAACATTTGAAAGATAAGGTTCTTCTATTGACTTTGCGTGAGTTGGATTTTTAAGACGATAAACATCATGAATGTCACGCGCAGCATGGAACTGAGGCATAAAAAGTGCATCACCGTTCCAGAATTCTGTTTCTACAAGAGGACCGTCAAATTCCTGAAATCCCAAAGAAACCAGCTTGTCTTTTACAGACTCAAGAAACTGAACATAGGGATTTATTCTGCCCGGAATAATTCTTGCTGGTGGAATTGAAATATTGTATCCACGGAATGTACCTTTTTTCCATTCGCCCGAAGCAAGCATATTTGGTGTAATTTCACCAATTTCGTTACCAGTAATTCCTGCACTTTTAAGACCTTCTGCAACAGCACCAGCGTCACCAGACAGCTTAAAAACTACTGTTTCGCGCTCAATGGTTTTAAAAGGCGTTTCTGAAATGCCACGCTTCTTTGTTAAACCAGCCATAGAATCCAGCTGGTCTTTTGAAAGATTTGCCGCATCCAACTGAGAATTTTCAGCAGATTCAGCCTTTTTTATAAGAGCTTTTGTTACTTCAATTCTTGCAGGCAGGGCCTTTCCAGTCACTTGAGCCTTTTTTTCTTCATTCATTGAAAGAATGCCTTCTTTGCTCAAAGCACCAAATGCAGAACCTACATCCTTATTTTCTATTCCCAAACCAGCTGCCAACTCCGGCAAAAGCTTTGGTCCATTTTCTTTAAGGTAATTTACAATTCTTTCTTCAATAAGGCCATTTTTTGAAAGAGAACGTCCGTAATCAGTCAATTCATAATAAACATGCGGAGTCCTGGACACTTCTTTAAGAAGTCCCTTTCCAGACAGCCAGCTGAACGCCTGGTTAGCATGGCCTTCTTTATAGCCCAATTCCTGCTGAAGGCGGGATGAAGTCAGTTCATCTTCCATTCCGTAATGAAGCAGCACCTTAATTTCAAGAGGGTGCAAATTCTTAATGATATTTGTGAGATCTGCCAATTTAGTTACCATTTCAAGACTTTTTGATTTATTTTATTTTGAAAACATGACATAAACAATGTATTCTGCCATTCTTATGCCTCTGCTGTCCTTAAAATATCTAGTCTTGTCCTTTTCACGATGAGCGTAATGTTTGTATTTGTTTTCTGTAGCAAATTTTTCAAAAAAAGCTATAGACGTATTCATTGCTTCGCCCTGATCAAAATTACCAGCCATGCAAATGTAGTGCAAGCGAACTTCTCCAGTAGATGGAACATATTCCATTGTGAGCGTTACTTTTGAAGCAGACGGATGCGCCTCAGCATAAAGGTCTTCAATGTCTACAATTTTTACAGTTGTGTCTGTAACAACTTCTTCTGTCTGGTCTTCAACCTGCTGTGCAAAAATCGATGCCGAAAAAGGTATAAGAAGGAAAAATATTGATATAAAAAGCTGTTTCTTCATTAAAGGCCTCCCAGGGGTCGAATAATCAGTACAAGGAATACTTGATTATTCTATCAGTTTCCATAAAAAAATCAAGGTCAACAAAATAATTGCCTTGCTTAATATATATTCTCGGATTTCCAATTATTAATATTGAACCCGAAATTTCCTTAGGTTTATTCTTTTCATAAACGCGCCAGTATTCACGAACTCCATTTTTTACGGCATTATGACAGGCTTCCTGTATCCCCTCAAATCCTTTTTCCACAGAAGCCTGCCCCATTCCCTTTACTTTAGGATAAGAAATGCTGTTCCACCGCTGATAAAGAATTTTTTGACCGCCAGTTCGCTGGCAAAATGCCCAAAAAGTAAGTTTTGAATCTTCAACTGTTATATTTCTATAATAAATCTTGTTAACAGACTTATCAAATGTTTTTAAAGGAATTATCTCAAAAAACTCTTCTACCCTGCGTTTTTTATCTGAAGGGGTATATTCAAATGACCAGCCGTTCAACATTCCACTCAACAAATATGGAGTAATTTCCTTTGCACGGTCAATTGCAAATCGAAAAGGTTCCAGGCGACTGTCTTCACTTTCCACTTCTGTTTCTTTGGGGATTTCGGGATCCTGCACCGGGGAAAAATTTTCATCTTCACCGCCACCAACTGCATCTTCTTCAAAAGAACCCGGAAATTCATCTAATTCTGCCCAAATTTGAATGCGAATTTCATCTTCCTGAGAAGCTACCTGGGCAAAAAGAGATGTTTCACTCAGCAAAAAAAGAGAAAAAAGTGCTAAAACTACCTTTTGAACGCGTTTTTCCATACTTTTATAGGATTCACCTTCATTCTTACAAGAATATAAATGTAGGCCATAAGAAAACCAGTCAAGTGTGTCAGGTGAGCAACGCCCTGGCTGCCAAAAAATTCAGACACTATTTCAATTACGGCATAAATCAAAACCAAAATAGGTGCCGGTATAGGAATAATGCCCCAAATGCACACAACGCTGTGAGGAAAAAGCACTGCATACAAAAGCAAAATGGAATAAAGAGCACCACTCGCTCCCACAAGCAGGGTAGAAACTCCCAGAAATTTATAAAGTAAAAGCGAAATTAAACCATCAAAAATCCCGCAAACAAAATAAAAAAGCAGGAATTCCAAAGAGCCAATCGTTTTTTCAACAATAAAGCCAAAGCACAAAAGGCCTATCATGTTAAAAATCAAGTGACTCCAGGAAGAATGTACAAACATATAGGTTACAGGCTGCCACCAAAAATGGTAGACAAAACAGCCGCTTACGGAAAGTCCACCGTAAATCTGCGTCAAATAATGGATCATGGGATTCAATCTGCCCAAAAGAAAAACCAAAATGTTTACTAAAGCAATAATTGCCGTTGCGTAAAAATACTTATATTTGAATGGTCTGTTGATAAGAGGTGTTTTGTTCATAATTTTACTCTAGAAAGATTATCGGAAAATGATTTTTTATCTTAACGCTGCCATTGTGGCAGGTTCAGCAAATGTTATGCGGTTGCGGCCATTCTTTTTGGAAACATAAAGTGCCTGATCCGCCTGATCCACAAGAACTTTTGCTGACGTAACAGGATTGTTGTCCACAGAAAACATGGAAAGACCGCCAGAAATCGTTACTTTCATGTGCTGATCTTTGTAGAAAAAGTCATATTTTTCTATATTTTTCCGGATTCTGTCCGCAATTTGCAGGGAATCCTTTTTACTAGCATTGTAAAGCATTACTGTAAATTCTTCGCCGCCATACCTCGAAGCAAGATCATCTTCTCGAATGCTGTCCTTCATGATTTTTGCGACTGTAGAAAGCACATAATCACCACAAGCGTGACCGTAAGTGTCATTAAATTTCTTAAAGAAATCTATGTCAAACATAATGACACTCACCGTTTCTTTTTGCGCAAAAGCCAGATCCAAACGGTCAGAAAGCACGTTAAAGAAGTAATACTTAAGCTTAAGATGCGTCATTGAATCCGTAGAAGAATTTTCAATAAGAACTGTATTGTTTACCGCAATTGCCGCAAGAGAAGCAATTGTATAAATTTCATAGCGCTCGTAATCCGAAAAAGAATTTCCTTCATCCGTTAAAATCTTTTCGCCCAAAAGCAAAAATCCGCTCAAACGATTTTTTACAATCATTGGCACAATAAGAGTAGGCTTTAAAGAAAGCAGCATGTCTAAATCTTTATTTTCGCCAAGGCATTTTTTTAATTCTTCCGGAGTGTAAGTGTGATCTGAATTTTTTAAATTCTGGAAGAAAGCAATAAACTGGGAATTTATAGAAATTTTGTAGTCATAAGAAGGATCTTTTGTCATTCCAAAAAAGTAACTTCCCAAAGTAAAAACATCGCTGTCTATACCTTCATGAATGACAATGCCGGCACCCGCAACACGCATTTGTGCCATGGCAACATAAATAACAGATTCTATCAGTTTGGCATATTCAAGGGTCGTACTAAGAGAGCGGGAAATTTCCAAAACTTGCTTTAAATCATAATTTTCTTTTTCAAGTTCCTCTACATTTTTTTTGGAACGTGGCTGCAATTTAATTTCATTTTCTGTGATTTTTGCCAATCCGTCATCAGAAGTGTCCAAAACAATATTTTCTGCAAGATTTTTTTCTGACTTAGACTTACCTGTCTTTGCAGATTTTGCCGAATTCTTTTTAGGCGCTTTCACAGAAGAAGTTGCAGCTTTTTGAGACTTATTTTTTGTTTTTTTAGAAAGATTAGCAGTTTCCACTCAATTTCCCACTATTGCTTATCAATATTACCAATTATAACATAGTTCTTCATTATTTCAAGGAAAATTATCCACTGAGAGTGTTGTCTTTCCATGGCTTCGTAATTTTCCTTGTTTCTTGAAGAAATCATCAGCACTCTAAGGTTTGAAATTACTTCGCTTGTAGGCTTTTTTGCTTCAATCAAAAGTTCCGAAATCACACTGTTCAATTGATTCAAATTTGAACATTCCTTTTGGATAAGATCTTTAGCACTTTCATTAATTTCGTCAACCAAGTCCTTTAACTTTGTCATAAAAGAATTGTCTTTATGACTGTCTCTTATGAAACCCGTTAAAATGGATTCGTCAAAGGCTTCTCCACGTTCAAACTTCTTTTCAAAATCTGACAGTCTGGAAAGGGTGTCATTGGCTGTGTAAACCAGCTGAGAAAAATCCGTCTTAAAAGTAGGATTGCTAAAAAATCCTTCAATGGCAATGTCATTCATCAGGGATTTGATTGTGTCTTCGTAGTAGTAGCGCATAAATCCCTTTAAAACTTGGAAAGGCAAAATCCATTCAAAAGAAACCGGCGAACTTTGCTTTAACTGACTGTTTAAATCCGCATTATAACCGTTTACGCGTGGCATTTCGTAACCGGCAAAAAGCGTTTTCACTTCATTAACGATTGTTTCGTCCTGCAATTCTCTTTTTATGCGCTTTTCTTCTATAACGAACTTTTCCTGCAAGTAAGCAGCATACTTTTTGCGAACCTTTTCTTTGTAAACAGCCCTTTCCGGCATAAGTTCCGGATCTTTTTTGCATACACGCAAAAGACTAAGCAGCACTTCGTTTGTAAGCACCTGCCTTCTAATGCTTTGAAACTTTTTTAAAGCATCAAGCACTTCGCGACTGGCCCGGTCGGAAAGTTTTTGTCCTGTAAGCAGCTGACCTAAAGCAAGTATGGCATTCGCAACAGATTTTGTAATGTTCAATCCGGCAAAAACAAAATACAAATCATTCATTGCATTTTCCAAAAGTTCCGCAGGCACATCCTGAAAAGCCGGCTGGTAGTCCACAGAAGAAGAAAAATTCACATCAAAAATTCTAAGGGCAGTAAGATATTTGTAATTGCAAACATCATAAAGCTGCTTTATAACATCAATAACATCTTCTATAGCCACAAAATCCGGACTTTCCATTGCAGCAATTATGCTTTCCAGTTTACGCTTTTCACCGTCAAAATAACGCGAAATTCCTGCAGCCGCCCTGGCACCTTTTTTGCGGTTTTCATATTCCAAACTTTCCAAAAGCTGCTGATTTTCATCATCAAAACCCGTCAGCAAAAGTTGCTCTTCAAAACGACTGTTGCGCTTTATATCTTCAGAGCAAAGAGTATTATCCAGAATTTTTAAAATAGGCTTTGAAGCAAAAAACATCATGCGCAAAAGTTCAGCAAAATTTGCTTCCACCAGCCCATTACTGTAAATGCCATACCTGTTATTTTTTAATTCTGATTCGATTTTCTTAAGAGCCTGCTTTTTCTTTACTTCAGGATTTGAAGCCATAAAAATCGACTCAAAAAAATCAATTACTCCGCTAAAAAAAGACATAACTCAATCTTAAATCAGACTATCCTTTTGCTCAAGATAGGATAAAAATATATTCTTATAATCCTCTACACTTTCTGCCATAACAAGTTGCTTTCTTAACCTGCCACCGCCATTAGCCCCGGAAGTGTAAGCACAAAATTTTTTTCTCATCAAAAGGCAGGCAGGCCGCTCACCCTTTTCTTCCACATTGATTTCAAGTTCTTTAAAACCCGCTTTTATCCTTTCTTCAAAAGATTCTTTTTCATAAGTGCCAGTCTGCAAAAATTGAATGGTCCTCTTAAACAAAAAAGGATCCCCCATAGCCCCTCTGGCAAACATAAGGCCGTCCACCCCAGTTTCTTCCAGCATCCTTTTAGCACTTTCCGGACTATTTGCGTCCCCGCTGCCAAAAACAGGAATTCTGCCATTAATAAATTCAACCAACTGACGCTGAATATTCCAGTCAGCATGCCCTTCGTAACCCTGGGCCCTTGTTCGTGCATGAATAGTTATAGCATCAGCACCAGCGTCCAAAGCAGCCTGGGCACATTCCTTCCATGTGATGTTATTTGCATCCCAGCCACTCCGGATTTTTATGGTAACAGGCACAGCCCCCCTTTCAGGATGCTCGCTGCAATACTTAAGACTAGCCTCTTTTACCGCTTTTACAATCGAATAAAGCCTTTCAGGTTCCTTTGTAAGCATACTGCCTGCACCAGATTTTATAATTTTAGGAACAGGGCAGCCGCCATTTATATCGATTACATCACAATCCGTACGTGACAAAACCAAAGGTACAGCCCTTTCCATAACATCCGCATTCCCGCCAAAAATCTGCACAGCATAAACCTTTTCATCTGGGGAACGGGTCATCAAACTTTCAGTCTTTAAAGAACCACGGGTAAGAGCTTCTGCAGAAACCATTTCTGTAGTACACATGCTGGCCCCTTCCTGCACACAAAGAGAACGAAAAGCCCTGTCAGAATAACCCGCAATAGGTGCCAAAAAAAGGTTCCCTGCAATTTCCAGAGAACCTATCTTTACAGGATGATATAAATTCATAAATTCCTACTCAGGCAAACCAAAGAAAGAACAACTGTTAGTCCACAACTGGGCCGCAAGCTTTTCCAAATCCATATCAAGCATTTCCGCAAGAAAAGTTGCCGTAGAAACAAGCATAGCCGGTTTTGTGCGCTTGTGTTCCCTCATATCAGAAGGAATCATAAAAGGACTTTCTGTTTCTATTACAATGCGATCTAAAGGAAGACTCATAACAGTGTCATGCAAATTCTTGGCATTGCGGTAAGTCAAATTTCCGGCAAAAGAAAAATATGCATTCATGTCAGCAGCCATAACCTTTTTCGCATAGTCTGCATCTTCGCTGTAACAGTGAAAAACAACACCCCTGTCCGGAATGTGATCTTTTAAAATATCAAAAATATCCTGACCAGCATTCCTGTTGTGAATAATAGCAGGCTTATTGTATTTTTGAGCCAAATCCAGCTGAGTTATAAAAAGTTCAATTTGACTGCGCTTGTCACCATATTCCTTGTAATAATCAAGGCCAGTTTCTCCAATAGCAACAACATTCGGCAAATTAATACTGTCTTCTATAATTTGCATCCAGTTGTCACCAGGAGTCGTAACTTCTGACGGTCCAACCCCAACCGCATGATAAATTCCCTTTTGGGTCTTTAAAAAAGAATATTCCTTTTTAAAATCATGGAGATTATTATTTATACTGATGATACGTGTTACCCCAGCCTGTTTTGCCTGTTGAATAACGCGAAACTGTTCTATAGGGTTGTCATAAATCAGCCCTATGTGAGCGTGAGTATCAAAAAACTGCATGGCTTAATCCTTAAAATGATGGGACAAAAAAGCCCCGATGAAAAGATAAAAAACAACTAGTGTTTTTATTCGCTAATAAGTTAAAAGATAGCACAGCTTTCTTTGGAAGTCAAATTTTTACTTATTTTTGTAATTTGAAGCATCCCGCCTGCCTTTAACGGCCCTTCCATGGCTACGGCTTCCGCCTCGGTGCTGCGCACTTTGCCTTCGGCAAACCATTCCAGGGCCGGCTATGCGTGTTTTGAAAAGTAACACAGCTTTCGTAAAGAGTCTGTTTTTTATTTTTTTTCATTTCCTTTTTGGGCAACAAAATCAATTTCGGCATTTTTAAGGCTGCCAATGTAAACATCGCAGCCACGGCACCTTATTTGTAATCCGTTACCAGTGAACGTTAAAGTTTTTGAAAAAAACAACAGAATTGGAAAACCTGTTCAGGATTTCGTAGAAGTTTCATCAGGAAAAGACACAAAAATTGAAGTTTTTGTAAAATCCCTAGAATTTTACGCCACAGACGAAAACAATAATTCAATAGATACATCTCTTTTAACAATTTCTAAAAGTTAAGCTAAAGTTAGTTTTCCCTTCCATCCATTTTCAAAACGCTTCCGGCGAACTCTAATGCTATAGCATTAGAGTGTTTACTCAAACACTCTAATGGCGAACATTTGCTTCGCTCGTGTTCGCCATTAGTTTTTAACCATTCCATATCATAGGAAGATTTTTTATGGAAGAAAATCAAGTAGAACTTGTTTCTGACAAAAAAGGTGCAGAAACAAGTTATTTCGATGGAAGTGCATTTGGTCATTTAGGCTGGATCATTTTAGGGACTCTCTTAACTGGTTTAACTCTGGGACTTTGTTTTCCTTTTGCGATATGCTGGCTGTATACATGGGAAGCAAAACATACAGTGATTGACGGCAGAAGGTTAAAATTTTGTGGCAAGCCCAGTGGTTTTTTTGGTACATGGCTTTTGTGCATTTTACTCACGATTGTGACATTAGGAATTTACGGTTTTTATGTTCCTATAAAGTTTCAAAAGTGGAAAGAAGCAAATACTTTTTTTGAAGACGAACTTACTTCTTATGATTCTGAATTAAAACTTCAATACGAAAAAGTAAGTGCCTTTGACGGAACTTTCTGGCAGTATTTTGGCTGGCATTTACTGGGCCTTTTACTGACAGTTTTTACACTTGGAATATGTTACCCCGTTTCTGTAACTATGATTTACAGTTGGGAACAGCGTCATAAAATTTATTGTAAAAAAAGATGTTCTTTTGATGGAAGAGCAGGCGGCCTTTTTGGAACATGGATTTTATATATTTTCCTCACAATAATCACTTTGGGAATTTTTTCTATTTGGATCCCTGTAAAAATCCAAAACTGGATTACAAAACATACTCATCTGGAATAGGAAAAATACAATTTGGGGCGTGCGTCGCAACCTACGGTTGCTTCTCGGTTTTTTTGTGAAAACTCGCAATACGGGCGTGTCCCTCCGTTTCGTTCGGGCTTCGCCCTCACGAAACGGAGGGGCACTATGTAGGGAGCGGCGGTCGAAGACCGTAAAAACAATCCGGTGGACTGTTTTTAGCGAGTCTCCGAGCAACTATGTTGCGAAGGCAGAGGGTTCCGCTAACGCTCATTCCTCCGCTCCACTTCGTTACGCTCCGGAACGCCTTCGGCGCTCTTCCCAGCGCTCACGCAAGAAAATTCTATTCCCTATAGAAGTTTCTCTTTTTTACAAAAAGATGGAAAGAAATAGGTCTTGATGATTCGGATTTATTGAAGCTGCAACAAACAGGAGGTAATTTATTTCATTATTTGAAGATTTGTGTACAGGCTTAAACCAAGCAATAGAAATTGAAAAAGACAAATTACTAGCAAAGAAGACAACTTATTTGATTTCTCCCGTAAAAGAATTTAATAAAGACCAAATAAAAGAAATTCGCCACGACACAGGAATGACCCAGAACGTTTTTGCAAAATATATGGGGGTTTCAAAAAAGACTGTTGAAGCATGGGAATGCGGAAGAACTCACCCAACAGGTTCTGCTTTTCGACTTATGGAAATCTTAAATTCTTCTGCTGGGCAAAGTTTTTGTTTTGTACATGCAAAATAAGAAGAGATTGAAAAGCTTATCTTTTCATTTTTCCTTTCATTTCTCACTCCCTTCCAAAATCCATTCCCTAAGATTTTTGCGGATAATGCCGTTTTCATTTGAAGGGGGCAGCAAATCCATGGTCAAAACTAATTTTGGAAAATTATCCCCTGATGCTATAAGTGATTTTAAAGGTCGCATTTCCCTTTCTTTTGTCTCTTGGGAATTAATAAGATAGGCAACCTGGACATACAATTTTTCGCCATTTTTTTCTGCTACAAAATCAATTTCGAGTTCCCCGATTTTTCCAATAAATACTTTGTAACCGCGCCTTAAAAGTTCTATAAAAACTATATTTTCCAAAATTCCATTCAGATAAGTGTCTTTAAAACCGTGAAGAAAAGTTAAAAGTCCGTGGTCAGTAAAATAATATTTTTCCATGGTTTCAAGGATTTTTTTCCCTTTAAGGTCGTAGCGCTGAACTTTATGCAGAACCAGGGCATTTTCCAGATATTTTATATCGTTGTAAATTGTTTCTACAGAAAGATTTCTTCCATTCGACTTCATAAAATCCGAAATCCGTTTTGCAGAAAAAATATTTCCAACATTATCCGCAATGTAAAGGATGATTTTTTCAAGAATCTGAGTGTCGCGAATTTTATTTTTGGTAATTACATCTTTCAATAATACAGTGGAATATATTCCTTCAAGATACGAACGAACCTGAATGGGATTTTCAGTCATATCTTTTAGGCCTGGGAAGCCACCCACTTCAATAAATTTATTAAAAGCCTCTGGCGAATCTTCTAAATTATTAAAATAAAGAAATTCCTTGTAAGAAAGTGGCCAAACGTGAATTAAAACATAGCGACCGCTTAAATATGTTGCAAGTTCCGAAGAAAGAAGATTTGCGTTACTGCCGGTTATATAAATGTCCGCTTCAATTGTGCTAGAAGAATAAAGCGAATTTACAAGTTTTTCCCAACCTTCAACTTCCTGAATTTCATCCAAAAAAAGATAAAGTTTTTTATTTACCGCCCCGCTCCGACTTTTTATAAAATCATAAAGTTTTTTGGAATCTAAAAATTCAGAATTTTCAAAATCTTCAAGGTTCAAAAGAATAATCTGACCTTCTTCCACGCCATTTTGTAAGATTTTTTCGGCAAGCAGTTTGAGCATAAAGGATTTTCCAGCCCGGCGTATTCCCTGCAAAACTTTTATGACAGGTTTATCCTTGTAAAGAGAAATTATTTGGTCTAAGCCTAAACGGTTTAATTGATTTTCTTTCATTTGTTTCTAGTATACCTGAAAAAGATTGAGTTTACAATAAAAGTTTTGGGTATAAGTGAAAAGTTTTATTATTATTTTTTTAAGGGCGTGTCCCTCCGTTCGCTACGCTCACTTCGGAACGCCTTCGGTGCCCTTCCCAGCGCTCACGCAAGAAAATTCTATTCCCTATAGAAGTTCCTCTTTTTACAAAAAGATGGAAAGAAATAGGTCTTGATGATTTGGATTTATTGAAGCTGCAACAAACAGGAGGTAATTTATGTCATTATTTGAAGATTTGTGTACAGGCTTAAACCAGGCAATAGAAATTGAAAAAGACAAATTACTAGCAAAGAAGACAACTTATTTGATTT
>CAVCWN010000242.1:0-7493 GCA_963605975.1 Desulfovibrionaceae bacterium
AATGGCAACTGAGGCTAGAAAAATAAATGCCCGCGATGTTCGTTTGATTGAATCGCTTGGCGAAGCAAAATATTATCTTGGAAAAAATAAAGATGCCATGAATCTTTTTGAGCGCTATGTTGCGACGGTTCAGCAAAACGCAAGTCGTCTGGGAAAGGTTTACTGGTTGATGGGTGAAATTTACATTCGCGAATCAAAATTTGAACACGCTGATATTTCACTTTCAATGGCTGTCCGCATTGATACAAATCGCGATGACTGGTGGACTCGTTTAGGTTATGCCCGTGAACAGCTGGGCGATTTTTCAAGCGCCATTTCTGCTTATGACAGGGCTTTGGCTTTAAATTCGACTTTGTCTGATGCTTTGAATGGAAAGGTCCGCTGCCAGCAGCACTTGTAATTTTTCTATAAGGGCATGTCTAAAAATTGCGATTTTTAAATATGCCCATAATTTTATTTTGAGATGAAAAAAATTGTACACTTTGACACTCTGGGTTGCCGCTTGAATCAAGATGAAAGTGAGGGCGCTGCCAGAGTTTTTTATTTGAATGGATTTGATGTTTCTCTTGAGGGGACAAGCGCCCAGACTCCTGTAAATGAAGATGTTATTCTTTCTGTAATAAACACTTGCACTGTTACTTCAAAGGCTGAACAAAAGGCCCGCCGCATTATCCGCCTTATGCTGGAAAAATATCCTTTAAGTCTTGTGCTGGTGACTGGCTGTTATGCTGAACTTGATAAAGAAGAAATTTCTTCAATTTGCCCTGACCGCATTTTGATTTTGCCGGGTAAGAAAAAATTTCTTATTACTCAAATTGCGCCTGCCATGAAGAATGGGCTTTTTGATTGCCAGGAAAAGAATGATTGTCTGGAAAAAAGCGGTTGTCAGGAAAAAAATGAAAAACCTTTTTTGTCTTTTAAAAAACTTGATGATTTTATAAAAGAAAATCTGTCTTTGCTGGGAAAAATTGAAGATGAAAATCTAAAGGAAAAAAATAATTTTTTACAAAATCCTGGAAAAAATAATTCTGGCATTTTGAATATTCAAACCCTTTCAAAACTGGATAATTTTTCTTTGTACACGCCGGTCTTTGAAAAACATTCCCGCCCTTCCATAAAGATTCAAGACGGCTGTAATAACGAATGTACTTTTTGCCGCATCCATTTGGCTCGTGGCAAGTCCATTTCTTTGGATGCTGATAAGGTTTTGGCCCGGGTAAAAGAGCTGGAAGCAGGTGGGGCAAGCGAAGTTGTTTTTACTGGTGTGAATTTAAGTCAGTATGCGGGAAAAACTGTTGACGGCAGGGTAATTGATTTTGCTTCCCTTTTGGAACTTTTAATAAAAGAAACTTCTTTTGTTAAATTCAGGATTTCTTCTTTTTACCCACAGCACATTACAGACCGGCTTTGTAAAATTCTTTCTTCGCCCCGAGTGCAGCCTTTTTTTCATTTGAGTGTGCAAAGTGGAAGTGACAAAATCTTAAAGGCAATGAAAAGGCCTTATGATGCAGAATGTGTTTTAAATGCAGTTAAGCTTTTGCGCATTTATAAGCATGCACCTTTTATTTCCTCTGATATAATTGCAGGTTTCCCTGGTGAAAGTGAAGAGGATTTTGCTTTGACAAAAAAATTATGCCAGCAAGCATCTTTTTCATGGATTCACGCTTTTCCTTTTTCGCCTAGAAAGGGTACTCCCGCTTATGATATGAAAAATCAAATTCCTGAAAGAATAAAGGATGAAAGGGTAAAGTGGCTTTTTGAAAATGCTATTGAAAATAAAATAAAATATATTGAAAGGTTTTTAAATGAAGATCTTTCTGCCATAACTGAAAATTCCAGAAGCCTAAGATTGAAAAATCAAAGTGAAAATAAAAAAATTGTAAATTGCGTAACTGAAAATTTTATACATGTTCAAATTCCTTTTGATCAGGAAATTCCTAATGGAAAAAAGATAAATGTAAAAATTACAAAAGTCCTTGAAGAAAATATCCGGGGCGGAAAAGAAGTTGAAGCTGAAGGAAAAATAATTTTAGGGTGACACTCTATGTCACTTTAAGCCTTTATAATGGGGTAAATATAAAAATGTAATTTTTAGAGAAAATTAAAAGGCGGTATTTTTATTCTGGATATTTCAAAGACTAAAAAAAATGACCCTGTCTCTAAAAAATATTGAAGCGATTTTTAACATGCCAACAAAAAGGAGAAACTTGTGGAAATTTTTTATTGTCCTTCTTACAAAGATTTTGTTTATGCTGATTTTTCTGAATTGATTTTTAATGAAACTTTTCTTGACACGAAAGGTCTTTTGGATTTGCTTTCGCTGCATGCAGGTTTATCTTTTGACAAAAAAGAAGATCTTGAGCGAAGTCTTGATTACTACAAGGCCATGAAAATATATATGGAAAAAAATCCGGACAATTTGTTTTCTGCTTCTTTTGATGTGGACCCCTTGAGCGTTGCAAAGGAATGTCTTAAATGGAGAGATACTTTGACTTTTGCATCATGGTCCGGTGAAACAAAAACTACAAGCGAAAGATTTAAAGCCCTTTCTCAAATAGAAAAATATTTTTCAGATCCTTCTTTGGGCCAGCAATTGTCTTTTGTAACAGAAGCGGTAAAAAATAATTGTCTTTTGCCTGACGATCTTGAAATTGCAATTCCTTTCGATTACAAATTATTTTCGCCTTTAGAAGCGGGGCTTTTGGATGCCTTAAAAAACAGGGGAGTGAATGTTTTTCAACGCCCCCTGCCTAAGAAAGAAAAGAATGCACTTTCTTCTGTAATAAATCTTTTGGAAGGCTCTGAAAAAGAAAAGGTGAATGTTAAAAAAGATGATTCCTTTAGCATTTTACATTTTGCTGATGAAAACCAGGCTGCCCTTTATTTGAGTTTAAAAGATCCTTCTTCGTACACGGTCTGGATAAATTCCAACAGCAAGCTGCTTGACAATTATTTGACTCTTGAAGGAAAGGCGGTAAGCGGTTCTACTATAAAAGGCTGCATGCCTCAGATTTTGCAAATTCTTCTGGTTGGACTTTCCACTTTGTCCAGACCCCTTAATTTAAAAAATTTAATTGAATGGCTGAATGTTCCCTTAAGTCCTTTACCTGTAAAATTTTCTAAGGCCCTTGAAAAAAAGATTTTAAAAAATGGCGGTTACTACAATGATGATTGTAAAAGGGTAATTTCTAATTTTATAAATTGTGAATTCGATTTTGAAGATCTTCCTGAAGAAGAAAGACTTGAAAAAATAAAAGTGGAATCAAAAAAAAGAAAGATTTTGCTTGAAAATTTTTTGCCGGATGTAAATGATTCTTCTTTTTTAAATGATGAAAAAATCCAGGTGGCAAAAGTAAAGTCTTTTGTAGAAAATCTTTATAAATGGTGTGCAAAAGAAAGACAACTTCTTGAAAATATAAATCAAAAGGCGGAAGTAACTTTTTTGTTAAATGAATGTGTTGCTCTTTTAAATATGCTTGACTGTGAAAAAGATGACCGTCTTTCTTTTGAAAAGCTTATGACATTTGTATCTGCTTTAAACGAAGGTAAAGATGTCATGCAATATGAAGCTGAAGAGTCTTCAAGATTCGTAATTGAAAATCCTGGACAACTTGCCTGCCCTGTAGAAAGTTTAATCTGGTGTGATTTTTATAATGCTGAAAATGAAAAGTTAAAATATGATTTTCTTTTTCCAAATGAAAAAGAAGAATTTAAAAAATCCCTTATGCTTTGGGATGAAGAGTGCGAAAAAGAATACAATCGTAAAATAAAACTTTTGCCTTTTTATTATGCGAAAAAAATTACCCTGCTTGTAGTTGACAGAAAGGGGGTAGACAATGTTGAAAAAGATCCTGTCTTTATTCAACTGGAAAATAAAATTGAAAACATAAAGGATTTTATTCTTTCACCAGAAGTGGGAACTGAACACAAAAATCTTTTGAAAGAGGCCCCTTTAGTAAATAATGGAATGAATGTTGAAGATGAAGGCCTTGTCTTAAAGAATGCTTCTTTGATCAAATGGCCTGAAAGAGAAACTTTTTCTTCGTTAGATCAGCTAGTTTACTATCCTTTTGATTATCTTTTTTCTACCATTGCAGGAATTTCTTCTTATGGAAATTCAGCTTTGCCTGATATATATCAGGTGCACGGCAGCCTGGCCCATGCGGTTATAGAAAATTTGTTTAACAAAAAAGAGGGTGTGGAAGAAAGCGGAACTCCTTCTTATATCAAAAAAAATATTAAAAAGAATTTTGATAAAGTTTTTGAAGAAATGGTAAATGCAAAGGGGGCCATCCTTCTTTTAAAAGAAAATATTTTAAATCTGGAAAATTACAAGAACCAGGTTTTTGCCTGCGTAAATGCCCTTGTAAAAGTTCTGGAAGAAAACCAGCTTTCAGTTCTTGCCTGTGAACCTTGGCTTGAAAATTCACAAATGAATTTTCCTTATGACATAGGAATTGGCGGTTATGCAGATATGATTCTTTTGGATAAAAAAAATAATCCTCTTGTTTTTGATTTTAAATGGTCACCAGGAAGAGAAAATAAATTTAAAAAAATAATAAAAGAAAATAAATCTATTCAGCTGGAGCTTTATAAATATCTTACTAAAGAAGTAGCCCAAAGTAATGCAAAGGCTGTGGCTTATGTGATTTTGCCGGATGTCACTCTTGTATCTGATAAAAATTTTATTGGTGACAATACAATAAAAGTTCTAGTGGACAATGCGGATGAAGAACTTTTGCCTAAAGTGAAAAATTCTTACAGGTACAGGCGCAGTCAAATTGAAAGTGGTTTTGTTGAAGAAGCTACTGGTTTTAGTCCGGACATGATTGCTTATGCAAGAGACACTGAAAAAGAAAATCTTATTCCTCTGGATTTCGGAGATAAAAAAGCTTTGGCGAAAGCACCAAAAGCATTTGCTCAATACGATTTTTTCAAACAGAAAAAAAATCAAAAATAAATTGGAGAGTTCAATATGAAAAATATTACATACATCAGTGCAAGTGCCGGAAGCGGTAAAACATTCGAACTTACAAAAAGATTAAAAGAAGTAATTCTTAGCGGTAAGGCAGAGGCCCAGGAAGTTATTCTTACAACTTTTACAACTGCGGCTGCCAGTGAATTTAAAGAAAAGGCTAAGGCAAAATTTTATGAAAGCGGTAACGTAAAGGAAGCAAATGCTTTGGACCAGGCCCTTATTGGAACTGTGGACAGCGTGGCAAATAATTTCGTAAACCGCTACTGGTACCTTTTGGGCTTGAGTCCAAAACTGAATGTAATCAGTAAGGAAGATGAAAGACTTTATGTTGCGGAAAGTCTTTCTACTTTGCCTTCAAAAGAAGAAAGTGTTTTCTTTTGTAATTTTGCTGACACATTTAAAATAAAGGAAGACAAATCTTCTGTAATTAATTATGATTTTTGGAAAGATGATCTTAAGAAAATTTTTGATGAAGCAAGGGCTTATGATATTAAAGATTTTTCTCAAAGCATTGCTGCAAGTAAAAAACTTATTGAAAGTTTGACTTCGGAAAATATAAAACTTAATTTTGACAGAGAAGAATTGCTTTTGCGTCTTGCCGCTATAGAAGAAATTATTTGTGAAGAAAAAGAATCTGACGCAAAAAATAAGCGCATTGAAAAATTGGAAAAGTTCAAGAGAATTGTAAATAATCCTTCAAAGACTCAACTTGAAATTGGTTTTGCCCTTTACGAAATGACCTCAATTAAAGAATATACAACTAAAAAATATCAGGAAAATGAAGATTTCAATGAACTTGACATGGATTCACAAAAAATTTGGATTTGTAAAGAAGTCCGTGACATGCAGTTTACTTATATTGATTACATTTTTAAAATAGCAAAAGTCTGGCAGGAAAAATACGCTGCTTATAAAAAAGAAAAGCACATCATTGATTATATTGATATGGAAGATTTTTTTTATAAGCTTATTACAGATGATAAATACAAGTGTGTTCAGGAAGATATTAAAAAGACTTATAAGTATCTTTTTGTTGATGAGTTTCAGGATTCTTCTCCAAGACAAATAAAAATTTTTGACCGCCTTAGTGAACTTGTAGAAGAGTCAATTTGGGTAGGAGATTATAAGCAGGCAATTTATGGCTTCCGTGGTTCAGACCTTGCACTAGTAAAAGCCGTAACAGACAGAATTGAAAATTTGAATGGAAGGGTGAATGAAAGTCTTTCTACAAGTCACCGGTCATGGCCTCCTTTAGTTGACACTTGCAACAAAATTTTTCTTCCTGCCTTTAGTGATATCCTCAGAAAGGAAGAAGTTGAACTTTCTGTCTGGGATAAACTGGAAAAAGAATATAATGAATCAAATAAAAAAGACTGCTTAAAAGCCTGGCCCCTTTACCTGGAAAATGATGGAAAAAAAACAGGTAGTAAAGCTGCAGACGTCCTTGCGTCAAATATTGCAAGAATGATAAAAGATGAAAATATTCTTCCAAAAGATATTGCCGTCCTTGCCAGAACGAATAAAGAATTAACAAATATTGCTTCGGCCTTGAAAGAATTTAACATTCCTTCTTATGTTGGGGATGGGGACTTCAAGAACAGCCCGGAAATTATTCTTTTGACAGCTATGCTTAGCCTAGTTGTAAATCCACAGGATACAATGGCACGGTCAAAAATTGCTTTTCTTACACAAGACTCTTATGGTGCTGCCACAATTCTTGACGAAAAGATTGAAAGTATTCATGAAGGTAAAAGTGACGGTGACTTCCTTTCAGAAATTCCTCTTATACAAAAACTGCTTTCGAAAAGGGAAGTGTATAAGTCCTTATGCCTTGCCTGTCTTGTAGAAAATCTTATTGTTGAAATGGATCTTTACAATGTTGTAAAGTGCTGGCCTGACAGTGACAGTAGTGCAAATATTTTTGCTACAGTCATAAAAAATGCCGGCGATTATGAAAGCCACTGCATACAAATGAATTTGCCATGCACAATTTATGGTTTTATTGACTACATTCAAAGTGTTGAAATAAAAAGTGCAGGCAACAGCGAAGGCCTTCAACTTTTTACTTACCACGGCTCTAAAGGACTTGAATGGAAAAATGTAATTCTTTTAAGTCTTAATGATGATATTCTGGAAGAAAAGAGTATGATCCGCAAAAACATTTATGGCATTCACACATGTCATGAAGTTTTGCCTTCAAAAGACGATCCTTACCCGCCGATGATAATTACTCTTCTGCCAAGGATTTTTTCTATAAAAAGAAATCTTCCTCAAAATGTAAAAGAAAGATTGCTTTCAAACCCGGATTTTAAGAAAAAAGTAGATGCCGTCCTGCAGGAAGAAAAAAGGCTTTTGTATGTTGCAATGACTCGTCCGGTTGAAAGACTGGTTCTTACGGTGTCACAAAAAAATCCTTTTTTGCGATTAAGGCAACTGGGCATAAATGCACTTGATTCTTTGCCGGAAACTTCTACATGCGATCTTCTTGGAATTGGAAATCAATTTGTTATAGAGG
>CAVCWN010000243.1:0-5231 GCA_963605975.1 Desulfovibrionaceae bacterium
GCATGCTTTTGTCACTTTTTATTGGAATTGCGACTGCGGCTGTTTTTGGACTTCGTGCCCTTTTTATAAAGTTGCAGTTCATTTTTACAGGTGGAAAAGTTAAAGCGACTAGTGAAAAAAATATTCCGTATGTGATTTTTTCTGACCACAAAAGGTATTGGAATGTTTTTAAACCGATTTGTGATGAAGCCGAAAAACGAAAAATTCCGCTTGTGTTTTACACGATGAGTGCGGACGATCCTGCCCTTAGTGCAAAATATGACTTTGTAAAGGCTGAATTTATTGGCGAAGGCAACATGGCTTTTGCAAAACTGAATATGCTCCGCGCAGATATTTTGCTTGCCACAACCCCAAACCTGGACGTTTACCAGTGGAAGCGGAGCAAAAACGTAAAGTGCTATGTTCATGTTCCACACAGTGCTGATGAACTTGCCGGCTACAGAATGTTCGGCCTTGATTATTACGATGCAGTGCTTACGACAGGAAAAAATCAAGTTGATTTAATCCGCACAATTGAAAGTCTGCGCCCTGCCATCGCAAAAAAAGAAATTGTTACTGTGGGCTCTTTGGTTTTGGATAATTTAAAGGCCCGCTATGACAGTGTTTCTCACGAAAGCAAAAACGAAAAGCCTGTAGTTTTAGTGGCTCCTAGCTGGGGTAAAAGCGGAATCTTAAGCCGTTATGGCGAAAAGTTTTTGTCTGCAATGCAAAAGACGGATTTTAAAGTGATAATCCGCCCGCACCCGCAGACAGTCGTTTCTGAAAAAAATATTTTGGAACCGCTTGCACAAAAGTTTTCTTGTTTTGAATGGAATTATGATAACGACAACTTTGACGCGCTAAACAAGGCTGACATTTTAATCACAGATTTTTCTGGAATCATTTTTGATTACACGTGCGTTTTTAACAAACCTGTAATTTACGCAGACACTCATTTTGAAACTTTGCCTTACGACGCTGACTGGCTGAGCGAGCCACGCTGGGGCGAAAAAGTTTTAACTGACATCGGCGTTCAGTTGAAGGAAGAAGATTTTAACAATCTTGAGACCGTAATTAAAAATGCGCTCACGAGTCAAACTTTAAGTGATGGCCGCGACAAAGTGCGAAGTGAATGTTGGGAAAATGTAGGACAATCTGCAAAAAATGTTGTGGATTATTTAGTCCAAAAGCATGAAGAAATAATTAAAGGTGAAGAGGATAGAAATGTATTACACGAATAAAAATTTAGTTAATCTTGAAAGAATTTTTGATCAAAATGAAAGAAAAGATTTTCTTAGACTTGATTTAAATGAAAACCCTGGTGGTCTTCCTAAGAAGTTTATAAAGAAAGTTTTAAAGAATGTTACTCCACAATTTGTAGCTCAGTATCCTGAAACTTTAGAATTTACAAAAGTGCTTGCAGATTTTATTAATGTGGACATAAAAAATATTTGTCTTACTAATGGTTCGTCAGAAGCAATTCGCTATGTAATTCAAGCTTTTACATCTGAAAATGGAAGAATTGTAGGTGTTGTTCCTTCATATTTTATGTTTCAGGTTTATTCGCAAATGTATGGAAGAAATTTTATAAAGGTTCCATACGAAGAAGATTTGTCAATGAATATTGATAATATAATTTCTGAACTTACAGATGATACTGAACTTTTGATTTTGTTGAATCCAAATAATCCAATGGGCAACGTTTATTCAGTTGAAGAATTTGAAAAAATTTTATCTGTAGCAAAGGAAAAAGAAATTACAGTTTTAGTTGATGAAGCATATCACTATTTCTACAAAGAAACGTTTTTAAAATATGCACTTGAAAATAAAAGAGTTTTTGTAACAAGAACATTTTCAAAATTATTTTCAATGGCTGGTTGCCGGCTTGGCTATGTGGTTGGACAGGCTGATGACATAAAGTTAGTTCAAAAATTATGCACTCCCCATAATACTAATGCTTTTGCAATGAAGTTTGCAGAGGAAATAATTAAAAATCCTAAGGTATTGGAAAATTTAATAGAAAAGTATTTAGAAGGAAGAACTTATTTAATCAGCGAATTGGATAAAAATAACTATGAACATAAAGGCGATGCGGGAAATTTTATTTTTATAAAACCAAAAGGTGATGCTCAAAAAATTGTAAAGAAAATGAAAGACGAAAAAAAGATTCTTATAAAATCTTATCCCGATGTTGGAAAATTTGGCACTTGCCTTAGAGTAACGATTGGTGAAAAAAAATTCATGAAAATATTCATGGATGCATTGCTTGAAATTGATAAATAAAGTGGAGGTCTAAAAATGATAGGCGGAAAAACAGTTGTATACACCAGCGGCACTTTTGACATGCTGCACGCGAATCACATTAAACTTTTTGAATATTGCCGTTCCCTTGGCGACATTTTAATTGTTGGCGTTAACACGGACGAACTTGTCGAAAGTTACAAGTCAACGCCGATAGTGCCTTTTGAAGAGCGCATTGAACTTGTAAAAGCTTTAAAATATCCGGATATTGTAATTCCTCAGCGTTCGCTTAATCATGCAGATAAAGTTAAAAAGTTGAATTTTGACATTTTTGTTGTAGGCGACGACTGGGCCGGAAAATACGACTACTTAAAAGAACAGGGCGTTGATGTAGTTTACTTTCCTTACGGGGCCGGCGTAAGTTCCACAAGTTTAAAAGAAAAAATCTACGAAACTTACGAAAAAATCCGCAACAAAAGCGACAATCATTTTCCCCAGGACACAGATGTAAGTAAATAATTTTTTTTGTGGCCGCAAGTTTAATGGGGTTTGATAATTTCCCTTAGCGTGAAAGTTCCGCACAGGGAGCAGCTTCTTTTTCTACCATTTCTCGCTTAAAAGAAAATCTGCTATGTGCATTGTCTTTATTCCTTCGTAATTTCCGCCTGAAAAATCGTCGGTGGTTAAAAGATATTTTGGGTAGTTGTCGTGCAGTTGTAAAAGGCGGCTGTATTCTTTTTTTTTATGTTCGCCTGAAGAAATTACCTGAGTTATTTAAGTGAACCTCTAAAAATTGCAATTTTTAGAGATACCCTTAAATTGTAAATGTCGTGAACAATCGTGAAAACTTCGTCTTCGCTGTATTCTCGAAGATGTGTTGCAGGAAATCCACCTTTTTAAGATATAACCCGAAAAAGTGCTGGTTTCCAAGGACTTTTTAAGGGTATAGCTGTAAAAGTGCCATGCGTTAGCGATGTGCAGGGCGCCGAAGGCGTTCCGTACTGGAGCGGTAGCGGAAGGGAGGAATGGAGCGACAGCGGAACCCGGAACGTAGCGACCCGGAGTGAGCGAAGCGAACGGAGGGGAACGCCCAAGATAAATTTTTTTTAAACTAAAAAATCAGCCTTTTCCAAAGATGGCAAAAATGGCGGAAAAGAGACCCAGGGAACCGGCCATCATGATTGCGCCTGCAAGCAAAACGCCCAGCATAACGGCGATGACTGTGTCGCGGAATTTCATATTCAAAAGGCTGGCTGCAAGGGTTCCAGTCCAAGCACCAGTGCCCGGCAAAGGAATGGCAACAAAAAGAAAAAGCGCCACGAAAATTCCACGACCAGCTTTTTCCTGCAACTTTTGACCGGCAGCGCTTCCCTTGGTTAAGAAAAAACGGCATATTCCGCCAATCACTTTTTTGTTTTGTCCCCATTCCAAAAACTTTCTTGCAAAAAGAAAAATGATTGGCACTGGCAGCATGTTTCCTAAAATGCTCACAATGTAGGAAGGCACAACAGGCATTTGAAGTGCCTGTGAAACTGGAATAGCTCCGCGCAATTCAACTAAGGGCAACATAGAAATAAAAAAAATCCACAGGTAGTTCTTAATCATTCCTTGAGTATACAGAATTTTTCATATAAAAAAAACTGTCTGTAAAAAAAATAAAATGGACTTCAAAAAAGTTTGAGAAAAATATTTTAATTTAAGCTATACTGACTTTAAAAAATGAAAGAAACAGACTTTACCCAGGGCAGCATTGCTAAAGAGCTTTTTATTTTTGCCCTGCCACTTATGCTGGGAAACATTTTACAGCAATGTTACAACATTACAGACACTCTTATAGTCGGCCGCTTTTTAGGAAAAGAAGCGCTGGCTGCAGTTGGTTCCGCCTACACTCTAATGATTTTTTTAACATCAGTTCTTTTGGGGCTTTCCATGGGAAGCGGGGCCTTCATTTCGGCCGCCTTTGGTAAAAAAGATTTTGTCCAGCTAAAAGAAGGAAACTTTATGTCCCTTTGCATGATTTCACTTTTTACCGCTTTTCTTACCATTTTAGTTTATATTTTTACAGACAAAATTTTAATCTTTTTACAAATACCCCCAGAAGTGCTTTTGCCTTTAAAGTCTTACCTTTTAATTATTTTTTCAGGCATTCCGGCAACATTCATTTACAACTATTATGCCTCTGTCCTCAGAGCCCTGGGTAACTCTTTAGCGCCACTTATTTTTTTAGCTGCCTCTGCTCTTTTAAACATAATCCTTGATATCCTTTTCGTAGCCATTTTTTCCTTTGGCATAGAAGGGGCTGCCGCCGCAACAGTAATTGCCCAGTATCTTTCCGCTCTGGGCCTGGTAATTTTTACAGTAAAAAAAGCACCCTTGCTCAGGTTAAAAAAAGAATGCATGAAATTTAAAAAAGAATATTTAAAACCAATTCTTTCCCTTTCATTTTTAACATCACTGCAGCAGTCCATCATGAATTTTGGAATTTTAATGGTCCAGGGCAGGGTAAATTATTTTGGCACAGAAGTCATGGCAGCCTTTGCCGCAGCCGTAAAAGTAGACACACTGGCATATTCTCCGGTCCAGGATTTTGGAAATGCCTTTTCTACATTCGTTGCGCAAAACTACGGAGGGAAAAAAATGGACCGCATAAAAAAAGGTTTAAAAGTCAGCGGCCTTTCTGTTTTAATTTTTTGCTTAATCATAAGCGCCGCAGTTTTTATTTTTGCCCGCCCCCTGATTGCGATTTTTACAAAAGATCTGGCCGTTATAAAAATCGGCATTGAATATTTAAGAATCGAAGGCAGCTTTTATTGCCTCATAGGATTTTTATTTTTATTTTACGGATATTTTCGCGCCATACAAAAACCCTTCGTTTCCGTCGTGCTTACGGTGGCCTCGCTGGGCACACGCGTTTTTTTAGCCTACAAACTTTCCGCCACGCCCCTGGGGCCAAACGGCATCTGGCTGAGCATTCCAATCGGCTGGGCCCTTGCAGATATTCTGGGATTTAT
>CAVCWN010000244.1:0-14410 GCA_963605975.1 Desulfovibrionaceae bacterium
ATCTAGGCCACCTAAATTATGAATTATTAAAATGCCTTTGTCAAACTAATTATTTTTTTGTTTTTTTTAAGCATACCGCCTTTTGTCAAACGGCCCTTTCAGCCTTCGCTATCGCTCATCCCACACGTCTTTGCCGTGTGGGACTTCGGGCTTACACGGCCGGCTAGTCTGCTTTTGGAAAGAAATACTTCATTCGTAAAGCAAATGGAATTTTAAAATGCGCACTAGTCGGATTGGAGTGGGCCCGGAGGGATTATTTTTTTGAAGCGAAGATTCAAAAAAATAACGGAGCGAAAGCGCAGCCACGCTACCTGCAATGAGCACGAAGTGCGAAGTTTCAAGCCCAAGCCGTTAGGAATGGCGGCATCTCCAAAAAAGAAAAATATAAAGTCCCTTTTCCTAAAAGAATTCCTTTATTGACATTCCCCGAATTTTTTGGTACAAGAGAGACATGAAAAGCAATTTATTCTTGCTACTAGTACTACTATCTTCTCTAAAAATCATGCCGGCAAAGGTACTGAAGATTATGGTTAGTAGGTAAACTTTAAAGTTTACAAGGAAGATTGCTGGGGTAACCCGAATCAAACTAGCATATACAGACCTGTTGCTTAGGCGGCGGGTCTTTTTTTATTGCAATTAATTTTGCAGGCAGGGGCTGTCAGTCATCTGTAAAAAGGTCCGCAAAAATGGTCTGCAAAATTAAGCGGTGTTTTCTAAGGAGGTGTGATAAAAATTACATCCCTGTAATTTTTATCACTGCAGTTTTTCAAACGTTGTTTGTAAAACTGCTGATTCAGCACTTCCTGTGCTGCCGCTAACGCGGTGTTTTCTAAGGAGAAAAAAATGTCTGTAATGAATCCAAATGGTAAGTATGCACCAATTCCTTCAATTCCTCTTGAAAAAAGAGAATGGCCTTCAAAAAGAATTACAAAGGCACCCCTGTGGTGTTCTGTTGACCTTCGCGACGGCAACCAGGCCCTTGTAAACCCAATGGGCGTTGATGTTAAGCTTGCTTTTTTTGACCTTCTGGTAAAAATCGGTTTTAAAGAAATTGAAGTGGGTTTTCCTGCCGCAAGTGACACTGAATATGAATACATCCGTCGCCTTATCACAGAAAATCACATTCCGGATGATGTAACCATTCAGGTTCTTTGCCAGGCCCGCCAGGCTCTTGTTAAAAAAACAATGGAAGCAATCAAGGGGGCTCCTCACGTTATCTTCCATATATATAATTCAACTTCTCCGGCCCAGAGAAAATACACTTTCAATAAATCAAAGGAAGAAATAAAACAGATTGCTGTTGACGGGGTGCGCTGCATAAAATCCTGCATGACAGAAGAAGATTTTAAAAGAATCCGCCTTGAATATTCCCCTGAAAGTTATTCAATGACAGAAATTGATTACGCTATTGAAATTTGCCAGGCTGTAAAAGCTGAATGGCCTTCTAGCCCGGAAAATAAAATCATCATGAATTTGCCTACAACTGTTGAATGTTACACTCCAAACATTTATGCAGATTCCATTGAATATTTTGCCCAGCACATAGGTGACCGCGAAAATGTTGTCATTTCTACCCACTGCCACAATGACCGCGGAACAGGGGTGGCCAGCGCGGAACTTGCCCTGCTTGCAGGCGCTGATCGTGTGGAAGGCTGCCTTTTTGGAAATGGCGAGCGTACTGGCAACTTGGACATAGTGAATGTTGCTTTAAACATGTTTGCAGAAGGCGTTGACCCTGAACTGGATTTTAGAAATATTGAAGAAATCCGCAAAGAATATACAAAATTTACAGGCATGGAAGTTGGTCCCCGCGTGCCTTATGCTGGTGAACTTGTCTTTACGGCATTTTCCGGCAGTCACCAGGACGCTATTCGAAAGGGCATGGCTGCCAGGGCCAAGATGGACAAAAACGCTCTTTGGGATGTTCCATATCTTTACATTGATCCACATGACATTGGCCGCCAGTACGAAGGCATTATCAGAATAAACTCTCAGTCTGGAAAGGGAGGGGCAGCCTTTATTCTGGAAGAGGATTATGGGATTGCCCTGCCAAAAGCAATGCATCCGGCTGTGGGCGAAGTGGTTAAAAATGCCGCTGATGCTGCCCAAAGAGAATTGCAGCCAAAAGAAATTTATGATCTTTTTGTAAATCAATGGCTTGAAAATTCTAGTAACCTTAAAATCCTTGACCTTAACGAAACAAATATTGAAGGTGCAGAAAAAACTCAAAGTTCGGCTGTCAGGGCTGTAATCGAATGGAAGGGCCAGCGCATTTCCATTGGCGAAAAAGGAAATGGTCCAATCGATGCTTTTGCCAACGCCCTCTTTACAACACCTGCTCCTCGCTTTAACGTAACATCTTTCCACGAACACAGCATTGGTACGGGGCACGACACATCTGCCATAGCCTATGTTCAAATTACATGCGAAGATGGAAATCAGTACTGGGGTGCCGGAAAGTCAACCAGCATTGGCCGCGCCGGAATTAATGCCCTTGTTTCAGCACTTAACCAGATCAAATAGTGGAATTTTTTAAAATTGCCAGGGGAAAGCGAATTGGTGTCGTTAAAAAATCATTTTTAATTTTTTTTAGATACCACCGCTTTTGGCCTGCAAAAAAAACTGCCCTGGGCAAAAAGGTCCAGGGCAGCAAAGGAGTAAGGAGTTAACAAATAGTCAAAAAAAAACCTCTGCCTGTACAACGTAGAAGCAGAGGCCAAAGGAGAGGAGGATGCAGAAACTGATACGTTTCTTTAGCAGGCGTATCTAAAACTGCGTTAATTGCTCTTGCAATATACTTAACTAACCAAATTGATCCTTTTAGGTTACAAAAAAATTATTTTTTTTTCGATTTTTTTCATTTTAGGAAAACTGGATTTTTCAGCCAGTCGCTGTCCTTCCTGGACCTTCCATTCCCTTTGACTTTTTTAAGTCTATCTCCTTGAAAGGTAAAGTTAATATCGCTATTATAGGGGCAAAATCATTTATCATTTATATAGAGGAAAACTTATGTCAGAAGTTCGAGTAAGATATGCTCCTTCCCCTACAGGAATGCAGCATATTGGTGGAGTTCGCACCGCTCTTTTTAACTATTTATTTGCCCGCTCACAGGGTGGAAAATTCATACTTCGCCTTGAAGATACAGACCGCACACGCTATGACGAAAAATACGTAAAGAATCTTTACGACACAATGGCCTGGTTAGGACTTGACTGGGATGAAGGTGGCGAAAAGGGTGGTGAATACGGCCCTTACGTTCAGAGTCAGCGCTTTGATCTTTACAAAAAATATGCCATGGAACTGGTAGAAAAGGGTGAAGCCTACTACTGTTTCTGCGATGCAGAACGTCTTGAAAGAATCCGTAAAATCCAGACAGAAAATAAACTGCCTCCTGGATACGACCGCAATTGCCGTCACCTTAAGGAAGATGAAGTGAAGGCAAATCTTGCAGCCGGCAAACCTTTTGTTATCCGTTTAAAGGTTCCTCTTGAAGGGGAAACAAAATTCCATGACCACCTTTTGGGTGACATCGTATGGAAAAACGAAGACATTTCTCCGGACCCTGTACTTTTAAAGTCTGACGGTTTCCCGACATATCACTTGGCAAATATTGTTGATGACCACCTTATGCACATTTCTCACGTAATGCGCGCCCAGGAATGGATTCCTTCAACACCGCTGCACGTTCAAATGTACCGGTCTTTTGGCTGGGAACATCCGGAATTTTGCCACTTGCCAATGGTAAATGGTTCAGACGGAAAAAAACTTTCTAAAAGACATGGTTCTACTTCTTTGAATGAATTCCGCGCCAGGGGGTACTTGCCACAGGCTATTATAAATTACGTTGCGCTTTTGGGCTGTTCTTACGAAGACGGCCGTGACCTTTACACCCTTGAAGAACTTGCAAAGAATTTCAAGCTGGAACATTTAAACAAGGCACCAGCTGTTTTTGACTACAAAAAACTGGAATGGTACAACGGCCAGTATATCCGCATGCTGACAGACCAGGAACTTTATGACTGGACACTGCCTTTCATCACAGGCACTGGGGACGCTGCTTTGGAAATCAATCCGGAAAATCCTCAGCCTAAGCCAAAAGTTGGTCCTGAATATTCAGGGCTTGCCCTTGGTGATGACGGCCAGCCTTACTGCACAGACGCTTCTATGAATATGACAAGTGCGGATGTTAAGAAAAAGCTTCTGGAACTTATGCCTCTTATTAAAGAAAGACTGCACTTCCTTACAGACGCTGCAGAAATGGTACACTTTCTCTTTACAGAACCGCCAGTTCCTCCAAAGGAAGAAATCATTCCAAAAAGACTGGATGCGGAAAAGACACTTGCCGTTCTTGAAAAATCAAAGGAATTCATCAAGGCTCTTCCTTCACTCAGCCATGAAGATGCAGAAAATCTTGCAAAGTCTATGGCAGAAGAATTGGGTGTTAAGCTGGGTGACTTTATGATGCCAATACGCATGGCAGTAACAGGCAGCCGCGTTTCACCTCCTCTTATTGGTTCCATTTTGATTTTGGGAATTGACAAAAGCATTGAGCGCGTAGAAAGAACAATAAGATCTTTCTAAAAATATTTTACAGGCCGCTTTTTTTTAAGGCGGTCTTTTTCTTTTTGGGATTTTTGCATATTTACAAAAATCTATTGCATAAAAAGCTTATAAATCACTATAATTATGCAAATTTTGCTAAAAGGAGTGTATAAAAATGCAATTTATTGACGGCGGAGTTACTGCTCCTCAAGGGTTTACTGCAAATGGAATTCTTTGCAAGATTAAGGAAAGCCGCACCACAAACGATACGGCATTAATTTTTTCAGAAAAGCCTTGTAACGCAGCAGGTCTTTTTACTCAAAACAAGGTAAAGGCAGAAGCTGTAAAATATACAATGGAACATATCAAAAACGGTAGAATGCAGGCCGTTATTGCCAACTCGGGAAATGCTAATTGCTGCACAGGCCAGGAGGGGGCAAAAGTAGCCCGGGGCATGGCAGAATTAGCGGCAAATGAACTAGGCATTTCTGCGGACGATGTAGTTGTCTGTTCAACAGGCGTAATTGGTGCCCAGCTGCCTCTAGAAAAAATCCAGGCAAAAATCCACGAATTAAAAAATGGTTTAAGCAAAAAGGGCCACGAAGAAGCAAGAAGCGCCATTATGACAACAGACACCCACTACAAAGAATGTGCCGTAGAAACTGTCATTGGTGGAAAGACTGTTCACATAGGGGCAATGTGCAAAGGTTCCGGCATGATTCACATTAATTTGGGAACAATGCTTGCCTTTATGACTACAGATTGTTGCATCAGTTCAGACATGCTAAAAATGGCTTTGAAAGAAAGCGTTACGGGAACATACAATTGCGTTTCTGTGGACGGGGACACTTCTACGAATGACACCCTTACAATTCTTGCTAACGGTATGGCCGGTAACCAGGAAATTAATTCGCCTGGAAAGGATTATGATGATTTCCTTGCTGCTTTAAACGCAATAAACACTGTGATGGCTAAAAAAATTGCTGCTGATGGAGAAGGGGCTACCAGGTTAATTGAATGTAATGTAAAGGGAGCAAAAGATGTGGAAACAGCCCGCGGTCTTGCAAAAGCTGTAATTTCATCTTCACTGGTAAAGGCTGCAATGTTTGGCTCTGATGCTAACTTTGGCCGCTTTCTTTGCGCCATGGGTTATTCTCCTTACTACTTTGATCCTGAAAAAGTGAGCATCTGGTTTACCAGTAAAAAGGATTCAAAAAGATATTTTGATTCAAGCAAAGAATTTGAAGTTTCAGGTGAACAGAAAATACAGGTTTTTGAAAAAGGCGTTCCTTTAAAATTTGACGAAGCAAAGGCAAAGGAAGTTTTGCAGGAAGAAGCTGTAGAAATTTTAATTGAATGTGGGGACGGATCTGCCTGTGGAAGGGCCTGGGGCTGTGACTTAACATACGATTATGTAAAAATCAACGGAGACTATCGTACTTAAAGGGCAGCTTTAAAAAATCATTTTCTAAAAATTTGAGATTTTGAAAATCCCTTAACATAAAGAGGAAATTATGGGTGATCAAGTAAATTTAAATGATAAATCAGATCCAAGATTGAATAATCAGCAGTGGTCAGATGTTTTGGTGCAGGCCCTGCCATATTTTAAACATTGGGTTGGAAAAACAGTTGTTGTAAAATACGGTGGAAATGCAATGCTTAACGAAGAACTTAAAAGTGATGTAATGGAAGACATTGTTCTTTTAAGTACCATAGGCATTAAAGTCGTTCTTGTTCACGGTGGCGGTCCTGAAATTAACCATATGCTGGAAAAGGTGGGCAAGGAAAGTAAATTTGTAAACGGACTTCGCTACACAGACAAGGACACAATGGAAATTGTAGAAATGGTTCTTGCCGGAAAACTTAACAAGGACATTGTAAGCCTTTTGTTAAAGAAAGGTGGCCGCGCTGTTGGTTTAAGCGGAGTTGATTCAGGCCTTCTTAAAGCAAAAAAAATTGAAAAGGATGGTCAGGATCTTGGTTTTGTAGGTGATGTAACTCAAGTGAATCCTGAAGTCATACAGTCACTTTTGAACCAGAACTTTATACCTGTTGTTTCTACAGTTGCAATCGGTGAAGATGAAGACACAAATCTTTACAACATAAACGCAGACACGGCAGCCGCAAAAATTGCAGTCGCTTTAGGGGCCGAAAAATTTGTTCAGCTGACAAATGTGCCTGGTGTTTTAAAAGACATAAATGATCCTTCAAGCCTCTTGCAGCGAATTCACATAAGCGACGTGGATGACCTTATCAAAAATGGTACAATCGCCGGCGGAATGATTCCAAAGATTGAATGCTGCATGTTAGCCCGCCAGGGTGGAGTGCCTAGAACTCATATCATTGACGGCCGCGTACCACATTCACTTTTGATAGAAATGTTTTCAGACCGCGGAATTGGCACAATGATTTACTAAGGGGAGTCTCTAAAAATTGCAATTTTTAGAGGCAACTTTGAAAAAGCGACATTTTAAGTCTTTGTATTTCAAAGACTTAAAATTCGAGAGGTATCTCTAAAAAAGCATTGAAAATGATTTTTTTTAAGATACCCTGAAGGTGTTTTCTAAAAACTGCAAAGGCTGCGGTTTTTAGAACGACTACAAACACTAAAAAATATTCTGTCCTTTTCCCATTTGTAAATTCATCAATATTAATATAGAATAGGGCAGGCAAAAGAAATGACTGGAGGTGCCTTATGGCCAGCAAAACTGTTTTAAATAATTATTCTTCCTTTGATGTTACTTTAAAAAGCGGAAAGGGTTCAATTTGCACAGACGTAAATGGAAAAAAATACATTGATTTTCTTGCAGGCATTGCAGTCAATTGTTTAGGTCACAATTATCCTCCTCTTGTAAAAGCAATTTCAAATCAGGCAAAAAAGCAAATTCACATTTCAAATTACTACACCAGTGACATTGGCGAAGAATATGCAAAGGCCCTTCTTAATGCTACGGGATTTGACGGAGTTTTTTTTGGAAATTCCGGGGCTGAAGCAAATGAAGCTGCAATTAAACTGGCTAGAAAATACGGTTATTTAAAAAGCGGAAAAAAGCGGCGCACAATCGTAAGTCTTTTACAAAGCTTTCACGGCAGAACACTAAACTCTTTGACGGCAACAGGCCAGGATCGCTTTCACCCTGAATGTTTTGGCCCATACCCTGAAGGATTTAAATACATTCCTGCCAACGATTTTAAAGCAATAAAAAACGCCTTTGACGAAACAACAGCTGCTTTCATGGTAGAATGTGTTCAATGTGAAGGCGGTGTTATTCCCCTTGATCCTGAATGGGTTCGCGAAGCAAGTGAAGCTGCCAGAAAAGCCGGTGCAATTGTTATTGCGGATGAAGTCCAAACTGGAATGGGCAGAACAGGTTCCCTGCTTGCAAACGAGCAGTTTCAGTTTAATCCGGAAGTTGTTACTCTTGCCAAGGGAATTGCCGGCGGTCTTCCAATGGGGGCCTGCCTTTACCGTGGCATTGCAGATGTTTTCCAGGCAGGTGATCATCAGTCTACATTCGGTGGAAATCCTTTGGTTTGCGCAGCTGCAAAAGTTGTTTTAAAAGAAATTACTGCTTCTGACTTTTTGTCCCATGTTACTCAAAAAGGTGAGCACATGCGGTCTGTTATAAAAAACTGGAATCTTCCTATTGTAGAGGATGTTCGAGGCCTGGGACTTATTACCGGCCTTCAAGTAAAGGCTGACCCTGTAGAAATAGAAAAAAAACTTTTGGAAAAAGGCCTTCTTGTCTGCACTGCCGGAAGTGATGTTGTAAGACTTTTGCCTCCATTGAATATTCCTTTAAAATTGATTGATAAGGGGCTTAACATTCTGCGTTCTGTTCTTGAAAATTAAAAGTCTCTTTAGTATCATTGCCCTATGCACAAAAAATTTGTCATTGCAGGATTTGTTATTGCTATAGCCGCAATTGTTACTATTGTGAGCTTGCGCTACTTAAAGGAAAAGAAAAGTCAGTCTTCAAATATAAAAGCTTCTCAATCAGCATCTTCTGTTCAGGAAGAAGATACTGTCCGGGAAATGATTGCTTATGGAGGGGATGAACCTTTAACTTCCCTTATCCCTCTGGAAGACGATGAAACTCTGGTTGCAGTTTTAAATGAAAGTCTTGAAGAAGAAAGTGAATCTGTCATGCACGATGAACTTTTGGATCAAATTGTTGCCGTAAAAAATTCTTCGGATTCTGCTATTATGCTGATTGTAGGATTTTACAATTCAGAAACAGATTCTTATGGTCGCGATGCTTTCATCCAGACAGACATAAAGCAAGTTTCATCATTTTCATATTACACGGCAGATCTTACCGGTGACCATAGGGTTTCTATTGTTTACCAGGGCATAAATCAGCAGGGCCTTTCCGAACTGTCAGTCTGGCATGTTAAGCGCCTGGCAGATAAAATAATTCCGGAACAGCTGGGTCATTTTACTTCCAATGACGTAATTTACATTCAGGAAAGTGACCGCTACTACGACTATGACATGGCCGAAGCGGATGGAGCAGCCTACCCGGTTTATGTTTATTCAATGGAAGGTGAAGGCAGAATGAAAGATCAAGTCCTTAATGTTTACACATGGGACAAAACAAGCCAGTCTTTCCAGGTAACATCTCAAAGCAGGGTTACAGCCGCATCTCTCGCAAACAAGGAACTTTCTTTTGTTCAGGGTGGCAGCCTTGACTCTTACGCTGAATTTTTAAACGGCCTGTGGAAGCTGACAGACACTTCTTCCAAAGAAGATATTTTGATTTATTTTGATTATGATGAAAAAAGCATCATCTTTGCCATGGGTGACACCCAGTCTTACTACACATGGGATCAAAATTACCTTCGCTACTCAGGCATTTACATTACAAGTTCCAACGCAGAAATTACAAATTTCCGCCGCCGCATTGACATAAGTCTTCGTGGAGTTGATTCCATTCAAGTTCGTCTTATGGATGATGTTCGTATGATTATTTCTGAAGGCAGCGAATGGGACGGTTTGTATAAAAAACTTAATGTCAAGGATTATTACACTGAAAAAGCCAGTGTCAGCCCGACAGATTATGTCCAGGATTTTATTGATCAGTTGGAAAAAGGCCCTTCATGGCGTGCCTCAGACGGTTCTGTCATTACATTTACGGATGGTCAGTACACCAGCCTTGCTTCTGACGGCCTTATATCGAATGGATTTTATACAAAAGTTCAGTTCATGGACATGCCTTTCATTCAATTCCGGTCGCCTGCAAATGCCACATGGCTGAACGGTACATATTTACTTTCTTATGCAGAAGTGACAGGGCTTAATGAAAAGAATTCCCTTATTTTGCAGCCATACACCCTCAGTCCTCAATCAGCAAATGTAAGTGATGAGCGGCCACTTATTTTAAATCGCATTATTGATGAAAATTTAAATTGATGGTTACAATCCCTTGAAAAGACTTCAGGGGATTTTTTTTGCCTTTCTTGAGATATAGATTTTTCTTCAAGAAAAGGTCTTTTTTTAGATACCCTTTATCCATTTTTCTAAAATCAACTTTGCTTAAATCAATTTAAGGGCATTCCTAAAAAATCATTTTTAATGCTTTTTTAGAGATGCTGGCGAAATTTAAGTCTTTGAAATACAAAGATTTAAAATATCGCTTTTTTAAAGTTGCATCTAAAAATTGCAATTTTTAGATGCTCCCTTAAAACAAAAAAAAACTGCCTGACACAAGCAAGACGCTTTTTGCCAGACAGTTTTCGCTTTTAAATTATTTTATTAGCGAACAATGCGGATATTATCAATATAGAATGTTCCGCCTGGGTTTTCATCACATACGTCGATGATGCAGCATGCAATCTGTTCTGCGAAAGCAATGCCGTTTGTTGTAAAGTCAAATGCAAGGTTCTGAACGATGCTTCCAGCTGGTACTTCAAGAACATCTGAAGAAGACCATGCCCAGTCAACGCCATTTTGAACATTTCCCTTAAGTTTCAATGCGTAATCGTTAGGGTTGTAAACATCAACTACAAGGTACTTTACACCAGTCCAGTCTGTTTCTACCAGAGAGTTTGTGTAGAAAGAAGCCTGCTTTGATGTGTCAGCAGTAGCAATGTCGTATGTCCATACAGCAGATGTTGTTCCGTCTGTTGCCCAGTCTTCTGTTGTTTCAGCTTCCAAAGAAAGGTTGTGAGCACCCCACTGATCCCATGAATCACCTACAGCAAGCCAGAAGTTTCCTTCTTCAAAACTGTCCAAAGATGAAACTTCTCCAGCTGGCATTTCCTGTACTGTAACAGGAGTCTTTGACTTTTTCTTGTTCTTCTTGTTCTTCTTTGCAGCAAAAGCTGAAGAACCCAGCATCAAAAATGCAGCACAAGCGGCTGTGAAAATAAGTACACTCTTTTTCATAGATTTCTCCTATAAGAAAAAATTGGAATCTTCATTACCCATGTAAGAAGTCTTCCTGGTGGGGCTTCCAGAAACTGTAATTTTCAGGAATGCCTTTATATTAACAAAAAAATGCCGTAACAAAAAAGTTACGGCTGAAAAATCAAAAAATTATTTTACAAGACGAATGTTGTCTACGTAAATTGGACCGTCATGTTCCTGGAAAAGACAGAGACACATTCTGTGTACAGCTGTTACATCTGGAATTTTGAGGTCAGCAAGGTTGTATGTAACGTTCTTGTTAACGCCACCACCCAATGTCTGAGCAGCTGACTGGCACCATGTCCAGTTTGTGTCTTGAATTACGAGTACAAGGTCAATTGCAGCACCTGTAGGGTTATTAACGTCAAGAACAACCTGTTTGTATTCTGTAAGATCTACAATTGCGAGAGCATCGCAGAAGAATGTAGCCTTGTCACCGCCTGTTGCACCATTTGCAGCACTTGCAGCAGAATATTCAAGCTTCATAGATGTAGAACCTTCTGTCTTCCAGTCTGTTGATTCACTGATATCTGTTGATGTGTCTCCAGTACCCCATGAATCTCCAACTGCTAACCAGTAAACTCCTTCTTCAACACCATCAAGAAGATCTACAGTTCCTGTTGGGTCAGGGTTGTTGATAGCTTCTACTCCTTCTACTGCTACAGAAGCTTCTGCCTTCTTTGCCTTCTTATTCTTTTTTGGTTTAGCAAATGCTGTAGCGCTTGCAAGAAGAGCGATTGCTGTTGCTGCGAAAATAACTTTTGTGATTTTCTTCATAACTTTGATTCCTCCTAATTTAAATCAGTTATATTTTTATAATAGCATGATGATTTTAAAATGCAAGAAAAATTAATCAAAAAATTAAATAAAAGTAATTTTTCCTAAAAAATAACTTTATAAATTACTTAAACATAACACAATATTAATTTTTTTTACTTAAAAAATTAGTTAATTTTATATTTTTTCCTTGATAAATTCACATTATTGAAATATCATAGACATACTAGTGAGGTCTTTACGCTATATGAAAAGAAAAAAGATAGCCATTCTCTTAGCATTACTAGCTTTTTCTGCCCACGCTCTTTTTGCTCAGCAGGGTGTTGAAAAGCAGGTTATCAGATGGTCAAGAGGCAGTTCTATTAACGAATATCTCGAAAAATACAGCTTTGCTTCTTATCCCCAGAAAACAGTAAAAATAGATGCTCTTTCCTATATAAGTGCATCCGATGACGCTAACATCAAGAATCTTGATGAATTTGAAGGCGAAAAAAATGTTCTTTACTGGACAGATGAATCCGGTTCTGTAACATGGTCCTTCAATATTGAAGAAGCTGGTCTTTATGGGCTTACGCTTGAATACTTTGCCCTTCCTCACAAGGGAATGGAAATTGAATTTGAAGTCAGGGTTGACGGTCAGCTGCCTAACGATGACTTCCAGGCTGTAAGATTTGCCCGTGTATGGAAAGATTCTGCTCCGATCGGAATGGACAAAAACGGAAACCAGATTGTTTCTGACGAAGAAGAAGTTCCGCAGTGGCAGACCAGGGCCTTTATTGATACCCAGGGATTTTTCAACAAAGTTCTTCCATTCTATGTAGAAGAAGGTGAGCATACACTCACCCTTGAACTTAAAAGAGAAGCCCTTGCCATCAAGAGCATTACAATCGGAAACAGCAGTGAAAATACAACTTATGCCGAACTTTCTAAAGATTATGACAAATATTCTTCACCAAAAAATGTGCTTGTAAAAGTTCAGGGTGAACATGCTCTTTATAAATCTGATTCAGTCTTGATTCCAACAGGTGACCGTATTGACGCAGCAACAGAACCTAGTTCTCCATCAAAAATCCGCTTAAACACAATTGGTGGTAATTCTACATGGAAGAAACCGGGTCAGTGGCTTGAGTGGGAACTTGAAATCCCTGAAGACGGTCTTTACCAGATTTTCATTAAGGCTAGACAAAACGTTCAGCGTGGTATGGCAGCCAGCCGCACAATCTACATTGACGGCCAGGTCCCATGCCAGGAATTTGAAAATGTTGAATTTGCCTACAATCTTCAGTGGGGCCAGTTTACTGTAAGTGACAGGAAAGGAAATCCTTGCTACATTCACCTTACAAAGGGTAAGCACACTGTCCGCATGGAATCAACTTTGGGCCGCCTTACTCCAATCCTTACGGCAGTTGATGATCTTACATACGAATGTAACACTTTGCGCCGCCGCTTCATCATGATCATGGGTAGTGAACCTGACCTTTACCGTGACTATCAGCTGGAAAAAGAAATTCCAGGTTTAATAGAAAAACTTAATGAACTTTCTGTTCGTTTTGAAGCTGAAGCTGATGAATTTGAGCGCATTACAGGACAAAAGGGTTCTGAAGCACAGACTTTGCGCATTATGGTTGACCAGCTGGATCGTTTTTCAAAACAGCCGGAATACATTCCAAACCGCCAGTCTTCATTCCGCGACAATATTGCTAACCTTTCCACATGGATTCTTGAAAGAAAGGAAACTCCTCTGGAAATTGACTACCTTGGTTTCGCATCAAAGGGAACAAAAATTCCTAGGGCAAAGGCCAACTGGTTCCAGCAAAGGTGGATGGGCATCCGTTCATTCTTTGCATCATTCTTTGAAGATTACACAAGCGTAGGTGGTAAAGAAGAAGGTGCCATTACCGTATGGATTTCTTCTGGCCGTGACCAGGCACAGATTTTGCGTAACCTCATCACAAATGACTTTACTCCAAAGACTGGAATCAATGTAAACCTTTCACTTGTTCAGGGAACAATCGTTGAAGCAACAATGGCCGGCCGTGGACCTGACATTGCAGTTCAAACTTCACGCGGACAGCCAGTAAACCTTGCAGCCCGCAATGCCCTTTACGACTTAAGTACATTCCCGGATTTTGAAGAAGTAACAAAACGCTTCAGGGAAAATGCAATGATTCCTTATGAATACCGTGGCGGCACTTATGCCCTTCCTCTTACCCAGGATTTCCATATGATGTTCTACCGCACGGATATTTTTGAAGAATTAGGCATTGAACCTCCTCAGACATGGGATGAACTTTACAAAATCATTCCTACCCTGCAAAGAAACAACATGCAGGTTGGTTTGCCATATCAGTCAACAGACGGTATTGACTTGATTGATGCTGGTATGGGTAGCCGTAACCTCTTCCCGACTTTGCTTGCCCAGCACGGCGGTAATTTCTACAAAAATGACAATAAAGAAACAGGCCTTATGGATCCGGAAGCTTATGCTGCCTTCAAGCAGTGGACTGACTTCTACAGTGCATACGGCTTTACCCTCAAATATGATTTCTACAACCGCTTCCGTTCCGGCGAAATGCCTTTAGGAATCAGTTCTTACGGTTTGTATAACACACTTACCGCTGCTGCTCCTGAAATCAGAAACATGTGGGCTATGGCACCAATTCCAGGCACCCTCATGGAAGA
>CAVCWN010000245.1:0-3375 GCA_963605975.1 Desulfovibrionaceae bacterium
GCTGCCGCTAACGCGGAGTTTTATAAGGAGACGCTTATGAAAATTATTAAAAGGTAGGTTCTATCTGGATTTGTCATGCTTGGGCTATTTTTCCAGATAAGTTGTTCGGAGTCTTTACAAAACACGCAAAATCAAAGTCATTATTCAAGCGAAGAAGAACTTTCTGCTTTAAAAGATGCGGGTTATGTAAATTACAGAGTTTCGCGGTATTTTGCAAATCTTGCTATGAACGATTTTGCAAATGAAAATGATTGGCAAAATGCCAGGGTGTCAGATTATTCTGTCATTATTTATAGCGCAGTCGATGATACTCCAAGATATTATGAATTCAGGGTTATAAAAGATGGCAAAGAGGTAGGCGCTGTTTCCTGTACTGCAAAAGAAAAGGAGGGAAGCGCTGGTCTTTCAAAGTATACGGACTATAAAATAGTTAAAGACTTTGGTCACTTATATTCTACGATTTCAAATAACATTAGAACTACAAAGTTGCCTTCAATATCTTTAAGATCTTCAAAAGGTCTTTCTGAACAAGATATTCAGTGGCATTACAGAACGGTTATTGGTGTAAAAGACGCAACAAAGACAACAATTGTGACGGCCTTTGGAAAAGAACTTTTTAGATATTCTAAAAAGACAGACAAATATTATGTAATGCATGATAATGGATTAGATGGAAATTCTAGGGACGTTTTTTATGAAAGTTCATTTAAACTTTAACATTTCTGGAGTGCACATGTTGAAGAAAAATAAAATAATAATCACTTTATTTGCCAGTATTTTTGTAATTTTGCTTTATATTTCCTGCGGAGGGGGTGGCGGTGCATACGTGGAAGGGGGAACAAGTTATTTTGCGCCTTACTTTCTTGACCAAGATAATATAGAGTCTGATAAAATCAAAGTCGTTGAAGATACATGGCAGGCACTTTCAAAAACAGAAGACAAACTTGTTACCCGGCGAGGCCTTGATGGCGTTGCCTGTTCATTAAGAAGTTCTGAAGTAGAGGCTGGAAGTAAAATTTTAGCTTATGCAAAATCTCAGGATTGCGGAGAATTTTGCATTGCTTTTATGGACAGTAAAAAGCGGGCGGAAAAATATAATGACGCATATTATATTGAGAGTCACGAAAAGTTATATGAAGACAAGAAGGCTGGAAAGTCACCATTTTATCTGATAATAAATGATCCAGAGCTTGACGGTTATGACGAAAAGTATGAAACAATAACTTTGTCTTATAATGATTATGATTCTAACAAACCTTATTACGTATATTTAGGCGGGAATACTCAAGAATAGTTCTTGCCTCTTTTAGGAAAGCCTGTGTAAAAAAAGCACAGGCTTTTTTTATGGCTGCACTTTTTTTACCAACAAAATTTTTAAGGGACTTTTGCTTTACAAAAAGAATATTTCTTTTACAGATGACGCCTAGCCGGCCGTGTAGTGGTTTGCCGAAGGCAAAGTGCGAAGCACCGAGGCGACAGCCGAGCCACGAAAGGGCCGTTTAACAAAAGGCGGGATGCTTTGAAAAAAAATAAAAAAATATCCCGGGAATTTTTCAAAAACATTTGCTCTTTTTTTGACTGTGAATTAATATTTGGGTATCTCTAAAAATTGCAATTTTTAGAGGCAACCATTTGTGGAACAAAATAAATTTTTTAAGGCGGTAAATTATGAGCTTGAAAGTTGCAGCGGTTTTTTCTGACCATATGGTTTTGCAGCGCAATAAAGATATTTGTTTTTTTGGAACTTCGGATTCTAAGAAAAAGGTAAGTGTTTCTATTGAAAGAAATGGAAAAATTCTTTGTGAAAATTCGACTTCTGTTTTTTTTGACAGGGGGGCAATGAAAAATAAATGGGAAGTTTACTTGCCTGCTTTGCAAGCGATGGACAATTTAAAAGTGACTGTGACTGACAAAGAAGAAAGCATTTCTTTTTCGGATGTTGTAACTGGTGAAGTGTGGCTGGCTGGCGGTCAAAGCAATATGGAATTCGAACTTCAAAATTGCAGCGAAGGTCCGGATGAATTAAAAATTGAAAAAGATCCGAATGTAAGATTTTACTACACTCAAAAAATGGCTGGATTGATCAAGCTTTTTATGATGCAGAAAAAAATACTTGCTGGCAGACGTGGCAAAGTGAATGGAAAAAATCCTGGAGCGCTGTTGGATATTTCTTTGCGAAAAAACTTGCCGCTGAACTTGGCGTTACGGTTGGTGTAATTGGCTGTAACTGGGGCGGCACTTCTGCTTCTGCTTGGATGAGTGAAAGTCGTATGGAAAAAGACAGCGATTTAAAAACTTACCTTGACGAATATGCAGAAGCCGAAAAGGGAAAGTCTATTGAAGTCCAGTGCAAAGAATATGATGATTACATTATCGAAAATGATAAGTGGCAGGAAAAGTGCAATGCCATTTACCATGCAAATCCTGATACCGAATGGTCTGATGTTTTAAAAGAACTGGGCCCTTGTCCATGGCCTGGTCCTAAGTGCTGTAAAAATCCTTATCGCCCGGCAGGTCTTTACCACACAATGCTTGAAAGACTTATGCCTTATTCTTTAAAGGGATTTATTTTTTATCAGGGTGAAAGTGATGACCACAAGCCTTATTCATATTTTAAACTCTTACGCGAAATGATTGATCAGTGGAGATGCGACTGGAATGATGAAGAATTGCCTTTTATAAATGTGCAGCTTCCTGAACACCGCTACAGAGCAGACAAGGATTATAAAAACTGGCCTATTATTCGTGAAGCTCAACTGAAGATTTTTCAGACTACAAAAAATACTGGTCTTTGCGTTGGTGCGGATTTGGGACAGTATAATGACATTCATCCAAAGGCAAAAGAGGAAATGGGAAGGCGTCTTGCTTTGCAAGCTCTTTCAAATGTTTACGAAAAGATTCCTGTGGAAAAGGCAAGTGGTCCGCTTTTTAAAAAGGCTTTTGTAAAAGGGACCCGCATTTATCTTTCCTTTGATTATGCTGATGATGGTTTTACTTTGAAGGATGATGACAAGGCTCTTGAAGAATACCGTCAGATGGAAAAACTTCAGGGTAATATTTTGCCAGAAGATTTTAATGGATTTGAAATTGCCGGTCAGGATAAAATTTTCTATCCTGCAAATTTTGCTTTTGGGACAAAGGAAGAAGGCCTTAACATAATAATTCTTTCGTCAGAAAAGGTAAGTCATCCTCTTTATGCCCGCTATGCCTGGTACAACTATGGTCCTGTAATTCTTTTTGGAAAAAATGGTTTGCCTGCTTCTCCTTTCAGAAGCCGGAAAGATGATGAAAGTTTTACAAATGCTGAACATGCTGACATTCAGCAGATTATGGAAGTTTAATTCTTTTTGAGGAGGCGCACTTTTTTAGTTTCTT
>CAVCWN010000246.1:0-20550 GCA_963605975.1 Desulfovibrionaceae bacterium
GGTGACACGTAGTGTCACTGGAGCGAAGCGGAAGCCCGGAAGGCCGGTTAGACAAAAAAGAGTATGCTTCAAAAAAAAATAAAAATCAAACCGCTAAAGAAAAAAAAATTATTGCCGAAAAAATGAAGTGAAGGGGTGTTGTATGAGAAATAAATTTTTGCTTTTTGCATTTGGAATATTTTTTGCTTCGGCATTCGCATCTTTCGCACAGGAAAGTGACATGGCCATAAGCCAGGACGACTTGCGCATTTTGTGGGGCGACGAAAGCGGACCAGGTGACGCAAAGGACGGTGTTCATCTTTACATCAAAAAAAAGGCGGGCGTTGAAAGCGTCATGCTTGTGGAATCTGTAAAAGATCCGGCTGGCAAGGAAGATAATTTTTCTTACCGCGCACAAACTTACAATGCAATCAACGGAGACGAAATAAGATATTTGAATGGAAAAATTCTTGTTTCAAAATATGCAACTTATTCTCTGGTAGATTCAACGCCGGAAGAAAATGACCAACTGGGTCAGTGCTTTCATATTTATGTTCCCAAGGAAATTGTTTACGGCTATCCTTGGACCAGGAACGGAACTGTCACTCTGGGCCAGGGGGTATTTATAAATATCAGAACTTTCGAAAAAAAATATTGCGACTACCGGGGAACTTTTAAAGACAATTCTTTTACATTCGATTTTCTTGCAGAAAAAAGTCACCACTCAATTGCAGAAACAAGTTTTGAAGAAATTGCAAATTTAGGAAAGGGCAACATAACTTATTCACAGGGGCCGGCAACTTTAAAAGGCGATGTGATTTCTTCTCTGGCAAAAACCAGTAAGGATGAAAAAGTTGATATTGTTTTTGCGGTAGATACGACTTCTTCCATGAGCGACGATTTGGTTGAACTTTACCAAAACTGGATTCCTGCTCTTGCAAAACAGTATGGCGAATTTGCAGACTTACGGTTGGGGCTTTTGCTTTTCAGGGACTACACTGATGATTACAACTTTAACGGTTTGCCTGTAAAATATTATGGCTTTACAAAATCTGTTGAAGAAATGAAAAAATGGATTGGAGAAATTTATATTGAAGGCGGCGAAGGCGGGGACGAACCTGAAGCGGTTTACGAAGCGCTTTACGCAAGCATAAAATATTTTGACTGGAGAAATGACGCTCACAAAAAAATTATTTTGATTGGTGATGCTCAGCCTCATCCAAGTCCACGCGGTGAAATTAAAATTACAAAGGATATGGTTATTTCCATGGCTAATGAAAAAAATATTACCCTGGACTGCATTATCATTCGCGACGAAGAAGAGGATGCAGATACCATTCTTGTTACGACAGAAAAGGATCAGGCTATACAGACGATTATAAATTCTGTAGAAACTTCTTCTGAAGGTGGAATGACTGGTGGTGAAGATGCAAGTGGTGGAAGCGGGGCTATAGAGGGGGCGGCTTCGACTGAAGCCCATGCTTCTTCGACAGCAAGTGAAAGTCCTTCTAGTGCAGGTGGGGCTTCTTCGACTGAAGTTCCTGAAAAATAAAAGTCATCTTCAAAAAGATGATTTCTAAAAAAATAAAAACAGCCGGATGGAAAAAGACAAATCTTATTCCAGCCGGCTGTTTCTTTTTAAAGAAAATGCAAAATCAATATACGCTTAAAATTTTTGCAAGTTTTTCTTTACCAATAATTTTCATAAAGTTAGCAAGGCGTGGTCCCTGGTCTTTATTAATCAGGGCATGATACATTGCTGTAAAAAGAGCTTTTGCTTCAAGGCCCAAATCTGTTGCAATCTGGTACATATCCTGCTGGCAGTCCTTGTCCAAGGCGTAAGTTCCAACCTTTGGCACGACTTCATCACGTACGCGGATAATTGCTTTAAGCAAATCACCTGTGATGTCAGGAGCTTTAAATCCATCCTGGCAAAGAGAAAAACAGAAATCCGGAGCACAGTCTGGAGCAGATTCGTTAATCCAGTACCAGGCACACTGGCAGCGGCGGCGAAGACATTCTTCCTGTTCAGGCTTTACGTCACCAAGTGATTTTATAACTGCATCAATGTCACCAGAATATGTCTGCAGCAAAGTTGTAAGCATTCTGAATGGAACTTGATAAGGCATTACAGAAGACATTCCGTCCTGAGAAATCTGGCTCAATTCGTAAATGCGCTTTTCTTTGAGGAAAAGGTCTTCGGATTTAGCTTTGTCTATTCCGTACGCAATGCGTTCTGTTTTGTCATAAGCTTCATAAATTGTAACAACATCAAGATCAAAACTGATTGAAAATTCGTGATCAACTTTATTAGAAGCAAAAATGTAGCGAAGAACTTCCGGCTGGTAAACTTCAAGTGCATCTACTAAAGAAATTACCTTTCCTTTCGAAGATGACATTTTTCCAGGCACGCCCTTAAGTTTTACAAAATCATATTTCATTGTAACTGGTGCGTCCCAGCCGTAAATCTTTTTAGAAACAAGTTTTGCTGTGTCATAAGAACCGCCTGGGGAAATATGATCTTTTCCACCTGGTTCAAAAACAACCTTTTCTTCATTCCATCTCATTGGCCAGTCAACTCTCCAGCCTAATTTGAATTCGCTTGAAGTGCGAAGGTCACCTTTTTCTTCATGACCGCAGCTGGTGCATTTGTAGCTTACGCCATATTCGCCGTCGTAGTCAGTGATTTCAGTTGTGTCTTTGTTACACTTGCAGCAAAAAGCAGCGATTGGCCAGTAGACATCTTCTGCCTTCATTTTGTGTTCGTCGTCACGATAGTAGTTAAGACATTCCTTAATTGTTTCCCGATTTTGCAATGCCTTCTTCATGCCTTCAGCGTAGCGGTGGGCACGGTAGCGTTCTGCCTGATAAAGAAATTCTGGATGGATTCCAACGCGTGGCAATTGAGATTCAATGTCAACTTCATGATGGCGGGCATAATTTGCATCGCGGTCAAAAGTATCTGGAACAAGTGTAATTGGATAGCGAAGGTATTTTTCAAGGACTTCTGGCTTTGGCATGTTTCCAGGAACTTTTCTAAAAACGTCATAGTCGTCCCAGGAATAAATGAAGCGGACATTTTTGCCTCTTGAACGGAGGGCGCGCACAATTAAATCAACTGTAATTATTTCGCGGAAGTTTCCAATGTGAACGGTTCCGCTTGGTGTAATACCGCTGGCGCAAGTGTAAAGATCCAGGTCGCCTTTTTCCTTGATGATTCTGGCTGCCTGCTGATCTGCCCAGTGGCACAATTCTTTAGAATTATTTTGATTATCGTTACTCATAATGCAAAGAGTTTATAAAAAAATTTCAATATAAACAAGAAGTCATTTACAAAGATGGCATTTAAAAAGAAATCATTTATAAAGGCAAGAGATGGCTGCCTTCTTTAAATAGAATAGTTCTAAAAAAAAATTGATCTCTCCTACCTCTAAAATTTTCATTCCACTTGCATCATTCGTAAAGCGGATAATTTTCAAAACCGGCATCCTTTAATTTTAAAGACATGTTGCCTTCTGCATTTTCACTTACTACAACAATAAAATAAAGTGTTCCCGAAGGGCGCTTTTCTGTGTAATAGTGGGCGTCAGAAAATCCCTTTGACTTAGCTTTTGCAACAAGGGCCTCCGCATTTGCCTTTTCCTTAAAAAGTCCCAGCTGCAAATATTTTGCTTTTTCTGTTTCAGAATTTGAAGAAGAGTTTTTTGAAGATGTGGCATCTTTTGTAGAAGAGTTTTCTTTTGTAGAAGAGTTTTCTTTTGTAGAACTGCCCTCACTTGAATCACCAGAAGAATCCGCCAAAGAAAGTTCCCCATCCACAGGCGAATGGTTTGCATGCGGCATAAAATACCAAAATGGAGAAACAACAAGTTCCGCCTTGCCCTGACAAATTTTATTTTCCGGACTTGAAGGGTATTCTTTTTTTAATTGATTTTTGTAATCGGGTGAATCGGTGACATACCACAAAGTAAACAAAATCTGTGGCCGCAAAGATTTCATGGAATCCATAAGAGAGTAAGCCTTTAAAAGTTCCACACTGTCTTTTGCAGAATCAAGACTTTCTGCTCGGCACAAATCTGTCCAGACTTGATACAGCTTAACCCATGCAAGAATTTTTTGATCGCTTGAAGATGAAACTGCACTGGAAAGGTAAGAAGCCGCGTTGGAATATTCACCGGCATTTAAACTTGCGGCGACTGCAAAAAGGACAAGTTCTTCCGAAGAAACTTTCTGCATGTTCTTTGCATCACTTGCCGAAATGCCGGCAGCGGTGGCGTAGGAAACAGCAGCGTCTGAATACATGGACATTTCTTCCTGCAAGCGGCCAAGGTAATACAAAATGGAACGGCGGTCAGACAGGCTTACCATAGATGAAGATTTTGCCTTTATGACGGCGATGCTTTCTTCTACAGATTTTTCTTCCAGGGCAAGATTTTTTAATTCTTCAGCAGTGTATTTTGTCTGGCAAAAAAGTAGAGTCGTAAAAAAAAGAAAATTTAAAATCAATGCCAATTTTTTTTTCATAAAGATTTGCCTTTGTCATCATCCGGTAAAAAAGTCTTCTTTATTTCAGATTTATCTTTGCCATTCTTTTTAAATTTATTGAATTTTGACTCAGCGTTTTTTGCCCTTGCAGCCAACATGGAAATAATTCCCGCAAAAAGTCCTGCCAAAAAAGCCACCAGGATTGTCAGCGCAACAGGAACATTTTTAAAAGTATAAAAAAGCCACACATCGCATTTATTAGACAAATTAAATCCCGTAAAGCACGCAGCTATAATCATTAAAATAATTGTAAAAATTAATCTGACCGGCATTTTACACTCCACTACTTCCTTAATATCGGAAAAAAAGAAATTCAACTTAAGGGCAAGCCTTAAAAATCAAATTAAAAAAATCAATCTTCAAGCAATTGACCGCGCAAAGTATTTCCATTAACGCTGGTAATTTTTACCTTAACAAAGTGACCTATCAAATTTCTTTTGGCAGCAAAAGCGACTCTTTCATTTTGTTCAGTCTTGCCCAAAAGTTCATCTTTGTTGTCACGGCTGATTATGTCCGCAAGCACGGTTACAGTTTTTCCAACTCTTTTAGAAAGCACTTCTTTTGTAATTTCCAGCTGGGTATCTATTACTTTTTGAAGGCGTTCTTTTTTTATTTCCATAGGGATTTGATCTTCCCACTTAGCAGCAGGTGTTCCTTCGCGAGGATTGTAGTAATACATAAAGGCTGCCTGGTACTTTACTTCCTTCATCAAAGAAAGCACTTCTTCAAAATCCTCATCACTTTCGCCAGGAAAGCCCAGCATAATGTCAGTGGTTAAAGAAAGATCTTCCACCTTAGATTTTAATTTATTCACCAAAGCAAGATATTCTTCACGGCTGTATTTTCTGTTCATTCTTTTTAAAACACGGCTTGACCCATGCTGAACCGCAATGTGCAGTCCACGGCAGAGGTGGCGGTCACTTGCAATCACATCAATCAATTCATCAGAAAAATCATTTGGGTTAGAAGATTCAAAACGAATCCACTTTATGGAAGATTTTATTTCGTCCAGGTAAGAAGAAATTTTTTTCAATAGGCCAGGGAATGTAAGATTATCTTCACCCTTGTAGGAATTTACATTTTGTCCCAGCAAAGTAATTTCTTTAACACCCCTCTTTGAAAGAATATCAATTTCATGAAGGATTTCTTTTAAAGGCCGGCTGACTTCGCGCCCTCTTACGTAAGGAACAATGCAGTAGGTGCAGAAATTATTACAACCGTGCATAATTGGAACGAATGTAGAAAAAGCCCCTTCTTCGTAAGAAGTTTCCGCAAAAGAATAGACAGGCGCCTCTTCCACTTGCACAGGATTTTTTTTATCTTCCACCGCAGAAATAATTGAGCCAAAATTATTTTTAGCGTATGTTCCCACAACATAATCCACACAAGGCCAGTCCTTTTGCAAAGAAAGTAAAAGCCTTTCAGCCATGCAGCCCATGACAACAAGAGTCAAAGGCTTAGGTCCATTTTCTTTTGCAAAGTCAACCGCAATTTTCATTTCATCACTTTTAACTTTTGCATCCTGCTGGCACAAGCGCACTTTTTTTAAACCAGTAAAAAATCCCAGTCTTCCAAAAATTCTTGTTTCCGCACTTGCCCTTACAGAACAGGTATTTATAACAACCAAATCCGCCACCTGGCAGTTTTCAGCCTTTGTCCAGCCACGACTAATAAAAAGCTGTTCCACAGAAGCGCTTTCTGCAATATTCATTTCGCAGCCATAAGTTTCAAAAAAGTAAGTCATCATTTCTCCAAAGATTCATCGTATGAAGTAAAGGCATAAGCATTGTGATTATGAATGCTTTCTTCAGTTTCCGCCTCTACCGAAAAATATTTAAACTTTTTTTCTACATTAAAGTTTTTTAATCCAATATAAACTTCCCTCACCAAATCTTCCACAAAGCGGGGATTTTCATAAGCACTTTCGGTAACAAATTTTTCATCCTGCCTTTTCAGCAAAGTATACAAAGGACTTGAAGCAGAATCTTCTATCAACTTTATAACATCTTCAATCCAAAAAAAATCAGAATACAAAATTCTTACCTTTACCGTGCCACGCTGATTGTGGGCCCCATATTGACTGATTGCCTTTGAACATGGGCACAAAGTCGTAACAGGAACAGACACCGTAACAAAAAATTTCTTTTCCAAAGAACCGTCACTTTTTTTGCTCACCTGACCTTCGTAAGAACAAGTGTATTGCATTATGCCTTCGCTTTTTGTAACAGGAGCTTCTTTACAAATAAAATAAGGAAACTCAATTGAAGCATAAGATTTTTCCGCATCCAGCACTTGTCTTATTTCTTCCAGCATGTCCAGAAAATGACTCATGCTTAAATTTTTGTGGTACTTGTGAAAAACCGCAATAAAGCGGGACATGTGAGTTCCCTTAAAATTGTGGGGCAAATTCACAAAAAGATTTACAAGAGCATTTGTGTTTTGAAATTTATTTTTTTTGTCCAGGACACAAACAGGATACTTAACATTTTTCACCCCCACTTTTTCAAGAGGCACTTCCCTCGTGTCCAGAGAATTCTGCACATCAATCATTTTTAATTCCATTTTGCATTTCTGCAGCCTGAAGTGTATTGTAAATAAGCATCGCTATTGTCATAGGTCCCACCCCGCCCGGCACCGGCGTAATGTAAGAAGCCACTTCTTTTACCCCATCAAAATCCACATCCCCCACCAGACGGAAGCCGGACTTTTTTGAAGGATCGCTGATTCTGTTTACACCCACATCAATCACGCAGGCCCCTTCCTTAACCATATCCGCCTTTAATGTTCCAGGCGAACCAGAAGCAACAATCAAAATATCCGCCTCTTTCGTTATAGAAGGCAAATCTTTTGTACCAGTGTGGCACATAGTAACAGTCGCATTATATTTTTTTCGTGACAGCAAAAGGGAAATTGGTTTTCCTACAATATTACTTCTTCCAATCACGCAAACTCTTTTACCATTAGTTTCAATTCCAGAACTTTCAAGCAAAAGGCAAATTCCATGAGGAGTGCATGGCAAAAAAGCATCCTGACCCAAAAGCAGTTTTCCAGCATTCACAGGATGAAAACCGTCCACATCTTTTTCAGGCGAAATAGCATTAATAATTTTTTCTTCATCAATATTTTTTGGCAAAGGCAGCTGGACCAAAATTCCATGCACACTTTTGTCCCCATTCAAATCTGCAATCAAAGAAAGCAGTTTTTCTTCACTGGTATTTTCATCCAGCAAAATACTTTTATCTTCCATTCCCGCTTCTGCTAAGGCCTTGCGTTTTCCAGTCACATAAGAAAGGCTTGCCGGATCCTGGCCCACTAAAATTACAGCCAGACAGGGAGCAATCCCCTTTTCCTTTAAAGCCGCAACTTTTTTCGCGACATCAGCCTTTACATCGCCAGCAATTTTTTTTCCATCAATAACAAAAGCGCTCATTTGTAACCTTCCTCGGTTTCGTTAATTTTTTAGATGTTCCCAAAAATACTACAATGTTGAATTTCAACGCTAAAAAGAGTAGTATCTTGAAGACAATTTTTTCTATTAAGCTTTTAGTTTTGGGCGTACCCGCCTTGCGGCGGGCCAGGCTTTCCGCAGTTTCGCTGTCGCTCCATTCTTTTTCAAAGGCCAGCCTTTGAAAAAGAACCGCTTCGCGGCTGCTACAATCCTTTACGCTCTTATACATTTATTTTTTTTCCAAAGAAAATATAAAAGCTTCTAGAAAAACATTTCACCAGGAACTAAAGCATTATATAAAAATACCAGGTAAAATGATAGTGAGGAAAAATATGAAACGCTTTGTATTAGCAGTGTGCCTTGCACTTATGACATTAAGTCCAGTCCTTGCCCAGACTTCTGACGGCGAAGAAAATCCGCAGGAAACAACAGACCTTTCCCAAAACAAGGATTTTTTCAAAACCCGTGAAGGTGATCAGTATTTTAGAATTTCTCTGGATTTAACACTTCCATTAAATTTCCCAAACATAACGACACTTTTTAATGACAGCAAAAAACTTGCAGCCGGCGGTTCAGGACTTTTGGGCTACCACATTTTCTTAACAGACACAATTGCAGTTGGCGCAGACATTGGATTCGGCTTTAACGCAACAATCGGTGAACACATGTTCCACTACGTGCCGGTTATGGCAGCAGTAACATGGCAGCCAAGTTTTAAACGCTTTGAATTTCCACTCACCCTTTCTGCAGGATTCGCCTGGGAAACATACAACGGTTATTCCTACTTTCCAGGCCTTGTCGTAAAACCTTCAGCAGGTCTTCTTTTCAGACCGCTTGAAAGCTGGTCTTTCGGCGCAGAATTATCATACCTTGTAATGCCACAGTTTGCAAAACTCCACGGCACAGGGGACTCAAATATTGTAGGCCAGTGGCTTGAAGTTGACATTTCAGCCCGCTACTACTTCTAACAAAAAGAGGAAATCATGAAAAATAAATTTTTACTTTTACCATTAGCCTTAACTCTTTCACTTGCACTTACATCATGCTATGACAACATTTACGAATTAATAAACGACGAAGTTCCTCTTGAAGAATACCAGATAAATGGAAACATTTCTTCAATGGCAGCAGGCGGCACTTCTTCAGCAGAATACCTTTTCCTTGCAAACGGAAAACTTTACAAAAGAAACATAACAGCCGCTTCTGACAGTGACATCACATCTACAGACGAAGAATCTTCATGGAACAAAAACTGGGTTCTTCAGTTTGATCCTGCAAAAGACACGCTGGGCACATCAAAAACAAGCGTAGACAAAGTAATTTATGTTGCAGCAGACACCACTTACCTTTACATGATGACCACCAGCTGGACAACTGGCTACGCAACATACAACATTGAAGGTGACAGAAAAATCTGGGTCAGCTCTGACTGGGGCGAAACTTTTACAGAATTAGACCTTTCTTCATTATATTCTTCTTCTTTTGATGAAATCATGGAAGAATATCCACAGACATACTACAACCAGGAAAAGTCCGTTCTTGCCCTGGATTTAATTCTTTCAAACAATGCACCTCATAACTATGCAGATAAGCGCAATGCCTATGTCCGTTTAAATTACCACTACGATTCAAACACAAAAACATACTACCCTGGTAGTCTTTACAAATTAAGCGGCACAGCTCAGCCAACAGAAGTAACATCAAACGGTGCCGTAAACTCTTCCGATTCAAACAAAAAATCAACTACAGCAAGCGTTGTATACTTTCCAAAAGACGGTCAGGATTACTTTTCTCCATACTACGCAATGACGGCAAACAGTGACTACATTTACTTCAGCAAAAATGACAAATACATTTACTATGCAGACGCCTGGGACGAAACAAACAAAACTTTCACAACAGGATCCGCTTCTTTAAAATCAAGTAAGCCTGGTACGTCAACCATTTGGTCACTTGGGGCAACAAAAGACTATCTTTTTGTAGGCAGCCTTTACGGAGCAGCACAAGTTGCTTTGGGCACAGACAGCGTCCCTGAAGCTTCAACAACAAATTCAAAAGTAAACTTGACATCAATCTTTACATCATCTTTCCAGGTGAACCCTGTCTTTGTTTACAACTCAAGCCTTTCCATTTACGACACAGACATTTGGGCTGCTTCAAAAATCTATGGCAGCATTTCAACTTCAACACACGCCCTCTTTAACGAAGTCGGTCTTTACGCCTACTACCCAGCCCGCGCAACATGGAACGTAGACGGTACTGCAGACAAGGACTCTGGAGGAAACTGATTTGGCTGATTTATTTGAATCATCCATTTCTAAAGAAAATCAGCCTCTTGCTGCCCGCATGCGTCCGCGAAATTTGGATGAGTACATCGGGCAGACCCACATTGTGGGAAAGGGGCGGCTTTTACGTCGTGCCATTCAGGCGGATCAATTAAGTTCTGTAATTTTTTATGGTCCTCCGGGAACAGGCAAAACCACACTGGCCAGAGTAATTGCAAATTCAACAAATTCAAATTTCATTACATTAAACGCTGTTTTAACCGGTGTTGCAGACATAAGAAACGCCATTTCCAAGGCAGAAGAAAGCCGGAATCTTTACCAGAGAAAAACAATTCTTTTTGTTGATGAAGTTCACCGCTGGAACAAAAGCCAGCAGGATGCCCTTTTACCCTGGGTGGAAAACGGCACAATCATTTTGATTGGAGCAACAACTGAAAATCCCTTTTTTGAAGTAAACAAGGCCCTAGTCAGCAGAAGTCGTGTCTTTCAGCTGCAGCCCCTGTCTGATGACGATTTAATGAAAGTGGCTAGACAAGCCCTTGAAGACACAGACAGAGGCTACGGTCACTGGAAAGTCGAATTTGAAAAAGGCGCCCTAGAACATTTGGTCCAGACCGCAAACGGAGACGCCCGATCCCTTTTGAATGCCCTGCAACTGGCAGTGGAAACCACACCGCCTGTCTGGAACCCATACAATGCAAAACCACAGCCTGAATGGGGATCCACCATCTACATTTCAAAAGAAGCAGCCGAAGAATCCATACAAAAAAAAGTTGTCCTCTATGACAAAGACGGTGATTACCACTACGACATAATTTCTGCTTTTATAAAAAGTTTAAGGGGCCGGGATCCGGACGCTGCATGTTACTGGCTGGCCCGCATGGTAAAAGCCGGTGAAGATCCGCATTTTATTTTTCGCCGCATGCTGATTTCTGCCTGTGAAGATACAGGACTTGCCGACCCCTACGCCATTTCTGTTGTAGAAAATTGTGCTAGTGCCTTTGACAGGGTGGGTCTGCCGGAAGGAAGATATTTTTTAGCCCATGCAGCCCTCTACCTTGCAACAGCAGAAAAATCAAATTCGTCAATGGCATTTTTTGATGCCCTGTCTTCTGTGGAAAAAGAAGACACTGATGTTCCAAACCATTTAAAAGACGCCAGCCGTGATGCAGAAGGATTTGGTCACGGCAAAGGTTACCTCTACCCTCACGCATACCGCGATCACTGGGTTGCCCAGCAATACTTACCAGACAAGCTGGTGGGAAAAATTTTCTACAATCCTTCAAACCAGGGTTACGAAAAAAATATAAGGCAGGATGTTTTGTCCCGCCGGGAATTGCAGTTGTCTGCCATTTTAGGAAAAGATTCTTCTGCCCTGCCAGATGATTTTGAAATGATGAAGGCAAGCGGTCACTTTAATGGCTTTGAAAAAGAAGAAGAAAATCTTACCTACACAAGCACAGATGAAAAAAAAGAAAAAGTTTTAGATAATGCAGAAAAGCACTACCGGTCCCGCCTGGATTCAAACAAGGCAGAACTTCTTATGGTCATAAGGGAAAAGCTTTTGCAAGAAGCAAAACTAAAGCGCCACCACAGATGCCTTGTCTGGAATGCAGACGATGGACTTTTATTGTTTGAAGTAGCCAGACAGACACCAGAAGGTTTAACAGCAGGCGCCTGCCGTTTTGAAAAAGGCATGTCTCTTTTAAAGCAATATGCCCTTAACCTGGAAGATTTAGACAAGCCCCTTTTAGTAACGGAAAAGGCTGCTTTAAAAACGCTTACTTCTTTTGAAGAAGAAAATTTTATTTCTACTTTAAGACTTTTTTCTGATATTGAATTTGACAGAATATTTTTTAAAGACGCTTTTTCAAGGAAAGAAGAACTTTTGACATTAGCACATTCTTTAAGAAAGGCATTTTTTGTAAAAGAAAAAAATGAAAAAGACATTGCCTTTAGCGAAAATGATAAATTGCACAAAAAAGAAGATTCTCTTTTTTCAAAAGATGCCTGGGCCATTTTTGCCCAAAAAATTCCTTCAAAAAACTGCCGCTTAAAAAACATCATTCAAGAAGAACTTTTTAATTTAAAAGAGCCTGATTTATTCTGGCAGGATGTCATAAAAAAAATGGAAGTGGCAGAAGAAGAATTTTACACCAAGAGTGAAGATTCTCTTTTTTCGTGGGACGAAAATTATTTTAAAAGCGCCTTTGAAAAGGAAGGATTTTCTGTTGAAGTAAAAAGCAGCATGCTTACAGAAAAAAGGCGCATTGAAAAAAGTGACATTGAAAGATGGTTTTCACACACCTCTTCTTACGGCCAGAAAATTTTAACTGCTTTAGGCCAGGAAGCTTTTGAAAAAGTAAAAGCCTTTTTAATTGAAGAATGTCCAAAAAAAATATTCAACTGGAAAAGCACTTACCTTTTTGCAAAAGTTTTTTTGCCACAAGAAGCTACTATTAATTTTTAGTTTTTTGATGTATACTTTTTTATTCTTTTAGAAAAAAATGAAAGGCAAAAAATTGTCTTTCTAAAAAAAACACAGGAGAAACAAATTATGAATTTTATTTTTTTAGGACCACCAGGAGCTGGTAAAGGAACATTGGCTGCACAAGTTGCCCAGGAATACGGCATTCCTCAAATTTCTACCGGAGACATTTTCCGCGAAAACATCAAAAACCAGACTGAACTTGGCAAAAAAGTTAAGGCCATCATGGATGCAGGCGGTCTTGTAAGTGACGATGTTGTTCTTGAAATTGTAGGTGACAGACTTAAAAAAGATGACTGCAAGAATGGTTTTATTTTGGATGGATTTCCACGCACAATTCCACAGGCAGAAGCTTTTGAAAAACTGGGCATTGATGTAAAAGTTGTAAACTTTGAAGTAGATGATGAATTGATTATTGCACGTCTTTCTAACCGCCGCGTTTGCAAGGAATGCAAGGCAAACTACAATGTAAAATTCATGCCTCCAAAGGTTGAAGGAAAATGCGACAAGTGTGGTGGAGAACTCTTTACCCGTGAAGATGATAAACTGGAATCTATTACACACCGCCTTGAAGTTTACAGAAAGGAAACAGAACCTCTTATTGCTTTCTATCGCAATCTGAACAAAATTACAGACATTGATTCTGCAAGAGATTCAAGTCTGGTTCTTGTTGATTTTAAAAAGCTTTTCCCTAAAGCATAAGGCCTGAAAGCGGGCGTTGCGGGCCGGCTTTTGAGGCCCGCTAGAGGGGGTAGCGGAAGACACGACAAAGCGGAGCAAGTGGCAAAGTTTACTTTGACACTTGAGTAGCGACTCGTGGCTGGAGCGAGGGGAAGGCTTTCCCCTTTAAGATTTTCCACCTTTAACAAAAATTTTTTTGTATTTTTCCAGGGAAAGGACGGCGGAAATGTCGCCGCTTAAAAGTTTTTCGCACAAGTCTTTTGGCATTGGCTTGCCTTTTAAAAATCCCTGAATGTTGCGGCAATTTATTTGCTTTAAAATGTCCAGCTGCTCTTCTGTTTCAACACCTTCGGCAATTGTGTCTAGACCCATTTTTGAAACCATAGAAACAATGCTTTCCGTAATGTGAGTTTCTGTTCCTGTTTTGCTGGCAATGTTTGCAATAAAACTTTTGTCGATTTTTAAAGTTGTAAGAGGCAAAATCTGTAAGTAGCGCAGTGAAGAATAACCTGTTCCAAAATCGTCCAAAGAAATTCCTACTCCCATATTTTTTATTTCAGTCAATTTTTTTATGGCAGAATCTACGTCGTTAATCAAAATGCCTTCGGTCACTTCCAGTTCCAGGTGCGCGGGATTTATTTTGTGGCGGTTAAATTCATTTGTGAATTTTAAAAGGAAATCTTCTTTTGAAAACTGAACGGGCGAAACGTTTATGCTTAAGATTCCTGTAAAGTTGTATTTCGTTTCCCATTCTTCCAGGGTTTCAAGGCCCTTCATCATAACCCAGTCGCCAATTGGAATAACAAGATTGGTTTCTTCTGCAAGAGGAATAAATTCTTCTGGACTGATCCAACCCAACTCCTGGTCATGCCAGCGGATTAAAGATTCAAAACCTCGCAATTCGTTTGTAGAAACATCAAACTGTGGCTGGAAGTAAAGCTGGAAAAGTCCTTCTTCCATAGCCTTGGCCATTTTTCTTTCCAGGTTTACTTTTGAAATAAATTTTTCTTGCATGACTTGTTCAAATGCCAGAATGGAATTTCTTGAACTTCTTTTTGCTTCAGATTTTGCCATGTCTGCAAAAGTGTGAATGTCACTTGCGTTACTGGTGTCATCTGGGTAAAAGGCAATGCCTCCGGAAATGAAAATTTCTTTTTTAAAAAGGCGGTCTTTAAAATCTTCTGCAAGTTTTTTAAAGGCTGCCGTGTCTTTTATTTTTTTCGAAAGCAAAATAAATTCGTCGCCATTCATGCGGTAGGCGCTTGTGTTTTCGTTTTCCAGTTTTCTAAGTTCCTGGGCTATTGTCTGTAAAATCTGGTCGCCTGCATTTGCTCCCTTTGAATCATTTACCATTTTGATATTGTCTACATCAAAAAGAAAAATGGCAAATTTAGAATTGTCTTCTTTGCAAAGGCGGGCTGCTTCCATTACATGTGAATTATAAAGGAAGCGGTTGTTTAAATTTGTCAGCGGGTCATGGTAAGCCGCAGACCGCAGCTGGGAATTTAACATTTCAATGCTTGTATTTTTTTTCTTTAAATCGCTTTTGTTTAAGTTAAGTTCCTGGCTTAAATTTTCTAGCCTTAGACTTTGTCTTTTTAATTCACTTTCACTTTCTTTAAAAGCGCTTATGTCTTCAAGACAAAGGCAAAGACAGCCGTCATTTATGAAGTCCACTTTAATCTTAAAAAAAGTTTTCAGTGAAAGCGAATAAGATTCTTTTTGAAGATTTTCTTTTTTTTCAAAAACGCTTTTTGCCAGAAGCAGGGCCTTGTTTTCAAAGCCCAGCTTTTCATCCAAGAGGGAAAGGCTGTCATCTTTTTTTACAAGTGAATGGCATGCTGCCTTAAAAGCGTCATTTAAAAAATCAATTTTAAAATCGCAAGAAGGGCTGCCAGGCAAATTATTTTCAGGAGAAACCAAACACAGGGCAAGAGAAATATTTTCTAAAACTTGAAATGAATTAAAACTTTCCATAACAATTTCTAATGGCTTTATCATACCTTATTTTTTTTTGAATGTAAACTTTTTGCTTTTTATTTTTTTTTGTGGAAGGGCATGGCTTTTTTTGCTCGTACATTTTTTTACATGCATTTTTATTCCTTCCTCTAAAAAGAAAAAGCGTGCCTTCTAAAAAAAAGACACGCTTTTTTTTTAACCGGTAAAAAACTAGTTGATTCTGATAGTTTCCCAGCGTTCAATAAATTTAATCAAATCTTCGCCAATGTCATTTTTCAAAGTGCAGTGATCCATCATGCTTGCTTCGTACATTGGAGTCTTTGTTGTGTATTCGCTAGCAGCTAAATTCACGTAACAAGGAAAGTGGAAAAAGTCCAGGAACTTTGCATAGTTTTCAGGTCTGTGAATGAAGTTTATGAATTCCATTGCAAGGTCGTAGTGCTTTGCCCCTTTTAAAATACACATGCTGTCCAGGTAGCAGGCACCACCTTCTTCAGGAATGAAGAAATCCACAGTGTCCCACTTGTCTTCAGGAATTTCTCCAAAAATAACTTCTGCGTATCCCTGGCACAACCAGAAATCCCCTTGGGCAAAAGATTTTCCAAAACCTTCAGCATCAAATTTTACAAGGTTAGGTTTCCACTTTGAATTGATGTATTCAGTTGCCTGATCTAGTTGACCGTCATCTGTAGAATTAACATCGTAGCCTAAATGAACAAGAGCATCTCCCATAACTTCCCTCATGTCATCCATCATGGAAGCGTGACCTGCAAAACGCTGGTCTTCAAAAATGCTCCAGTCGCGTGCATAATCAGTCATATCGATTTTTGTCTTGTTTACAGAAACACCTGCTGCTCCCAGATAATATGGAACGGCATAATCCATGTTTGGATCATAAGTTGCCTTTTCCAGAACTGCCGGATTAATATTTCCCTTGTTTGTAAATTTGCTAAGGTCCAGTTTTTCAAGCATCCCCTGCTCAATCATAATGGAAACATAATCCTGAGATGGAACAACAATGTCATAACCCTTTGCACCGCCCACAATCTTTGTGTACATTTCTTCGTTGCTGGCAAAAGAGTCAACATTTACTTTACAGCCAAACTCATTTTCAAAATCTGCTATTACATCATCAGGAGTGTAATAGGTCCAGTTGTAAAGGTTTAAAACCTTTTCGCTACTTTTGCCAGAACTCTTAGAGCATGAGGCAAATCCAAATACACTTGCAAGACAAGCAAGTGAGAGTGTAACTTTTGTGATTAATTTTTTCATTTTTGAAAAATCTCCTCTAGTCACAAAAAATATTAGGGTATCTCTAAAAAATCATTTTTTAGAGATGCCAGAAATGATTGCATTTTTGCAGACAAAAAATCAATGGCTTGCTGCAAAAGATTTAAGGAATTTTCTTCCGGCAATTGTTATAAAACAAATGACCAGAATCAAAATAAATGAAAGAGAATTGATTACAGGGCTTACACCAAAACGAATCATGGAATTTACATAAAGCGGAAGAGTTGTGCTACCAGGGCCGCTTACCATAAAAGTAATTACATAATCTTCAAGTGAAAGAGTAATGCTCATTACAAAACCAGAAATAATTCCAGGCATGATTGCAGGAATAATAACTTTAAAAAGAGTTTGCTTTTCATTTGCTCCCAGGTCGTGGCTGGCTTCAATAATTGAATAATCAAATTCATCTACGCGGGCACCAACCATAAGATAAACAAAAGGCAGACAGAATGTTGTGTGAGCAATAAAAATCGTAAAAAGACCAAGCGGAATTTTTACAAAATTAAAGAAAATCAAAAGGGAAAGGCCCATAATCACTTCGGGCAAAACCATTGGCAAAAAACTTACTGACTGAATATATTTTTTTCCGAAGAAAGAATACCAGCTGTTACCAATTGCTGCCAGTGTGCCTAAAATGGTTGCTACAAAACTTGAAGTTACCGCAACAATCAAACTGTTTAAAAGAGAGTCCCACAAAGGCCTGCTGTCAAAGAAAAGCTTCTGGTACCAGACAAAAGAAAAGCCCGTGAAAGTAGTATCTTTTGATTCGTTGAAGGAAAAAAAGATAATGACAAAAAGAGGAATAAACAAAAATGCCAGTACCAAAGCCAGCATAGTCTTTGAAAAAGAAAACTTTGGCTGATGCTTTTTCCAGTCGCGCTTTGCGTGGCGGTTAGGCTCAGACGGGTGAGTTAGGTTTTTTCTACGTATTAAAAGTACAAAAGGATTTTTCATTACAGCTTTCCTCCGGTAGAAGAAATTTTTGCTCCGTCATCGGCCATTTCTTTTTTTATAAGGGAACCAGCCAGAACTTCAGTAGAATCTTCTTTTTTAGAAACTTGATTTTCTTTTGACTGCTTCTTGTTTGAAGTCAGCATAATCAAAATGCCAGCCATGGAAATAAGAGTAAGAATAAGAGAAAATGCTGCTGCCAGAGGCCAGTTGCGTGTCTTTTGAACTTGATCAACAATGATGTTTCCAATCATGTAACTGTCCATGCCGCCCACCAAATTTGGAACAACATAAGAACCGAAAATCGGGATAAAAGTAAAAATCAAAGCTGAAGTAATGCCACTTCTTATGCCAGGCAAAAGAATTTTAAAAACAGACTGAGGCTTTGTAGCCCCCAAATCGCGGGCTGCTTCCAAAAGGCTGAAGTCAAAACGGTCAACTGCTGTAAAAACAGGCAAAATAGCATAAGGCAGCTGCATGTAAATGCTTACAAGAATAACAGCACCCTTTGTGTTCATAAATTTGCCCGCTTTAAAAACCGCACTCGTGTTTCCAGTAATCTTGCACCACAAATCAAAGACAGCCTTTCCAAATTGATTTAAAAGTCCGTTTTCCCCAAGAATTGTAATCCATGCGAAAATGCGGATTAAACTGTTAGTCAAAAAAGGAACAATCACTAAAATCAAAAGCACAGTCTGCCTCTTGCTTCTGGCCATAGCATAACCGCATGGCAGGGCAAGAAGAATAGTTATAGCCGTAGAAAGCACTGTAATCCAAAGGGTACGCAAAAAGACCATCCCGTAAGTTGCCGTAAAAAGCGACTGGTAAGCCTTTAGCGAAAACTTTGGCAAAACACTGCCATAAATATTTCTCTGTAAAAAAGAGTAAACCAGAATAATTAAAAGAGGAACAATAAAAAATATAGAAAACCACAAACCCATAGGCCACGAATAAAATGGACCAGGATTTGCCTTTTTATATTTTGCCGAATAAGCCTTAGAAGCCAGCTTTAACTGAAAAGACTGCTTAGACTTTTTTTCTTTGGCAGCTTCAGCTTTTTTTGAATTTTTTTCCATAGCAAAATCCTCAAAAATTACTTGTTGATGTCTTCAACAATATAGCCGTCTTCTGCTGACCATGAAATGTAAACAGTATCCTTCCAGGCAATTTCCGGACCGTCATCAAGATAATTCATGTGCTGCTTAAAGACCTTTACGATTGTGCCGTTTTCCAGGCGGACATAAAACTTAGACTGGAAACCAGTGTAAACTGGTTCTTCAACAACGCCCTTAAAAACATTAATGTCCCTGCGGCCACCCACATTTGGAATTTCCGTAGTGATTCTGATCTTTTCAGGACGGATTGTAAAAGCAACCTTTTGTCCTTCATCCGTATGTTCATAATCAGTTACAAGAATATTTTTATCTTCTTCCTTAGTTTGCAAAGTGTCACCAGGCAGCGGAGTCTGCATGCCCAAAGCCGGAGTATTCAAAGTAACATTGTATTCAGTACCAGTCTTGCCCTGGAAAGAATCGCACTTTACAACAGTAGATTCAAAAAGATTTGTTTCGCCAATAAATTGAGCCACAAACTGAGTAGCAGGACTTTCGTAAATTTCAAAAGGAGTACCCACCTGTAAAACATGACCCGCATTCATAACCGCAATTCTGTCAGAAACAGCAAGAGCTTCACTCTGGTCATGAGTAACATAGATGAAAGTAATTCCAATAGCATCGTGAAGGGCATCCAAGTCCAAAAGCAAACTGGAACGAAGTTTAGCATCCAGTGCCGAAAGAGGTTCGTCCAGCAAAAGAACTTTAGGTTCATTTATCAAAGCCCTGGCAATAGCCACACGCTGCCTTTGACCACCAGAAAGCTGGTTAGGCTTTTTATTCATGTGCTGTTCCAGTTGAACCAGCTTCAGATATTTTTTTACCTTTTCGTCAATTTCGTCTTTCTTAAGTTTTTTCAGTTTAAGAGGAAAAGCAACATTGTCATAAACAGACAGATGCGGAAAAAGCGCATAACTTTGAAATACAGTGTTGCTGTGTCTTTTGTTAGCCGGGAATGGAATAACATTCACATCATCAAATAAAACTGCTCCGTCATCCGGAAATTCAAAACCCGCAATAATTCTAAGCAGCGTTGTTTTACCGCAGCCAGACGGTCCCAGCAAAGAAAAAAACTCTCCCTGCTTAATGGTAAAGTTAATGTCATCAAGAGCAACAAAGTCTCCAAATTTTTTTGAAACATGCTCAATAGAAACTGTACTTCCGTTCACTTCTCCAAAGATCTCCTCAAGTCGTATATGGTTTTTGTAATATCAACTTATTAATTCAAAAAGTCAATAAATTAAAGGCATTTTGTAAAAATAATTTTTTTAATTTTTTTGCAGCATCCTCCCTTTTTTTTCGACCATATTTTCCCCAAAAAAGCCCCCACTGCCACTTCCACCGCCCTTCCGCCACTTGCTGCGCGCGGCCCTTCGGGCTGCCTCCGGCATGGCTCCAGGGCGGGCTGGGCTGGGAGGTGCCTTCAGAGTAGAAAAATTTTTTCGTAAAGAAAATAACTGGCTGGCCTGTGAAGCCAGAACTGAATGTTTTACGAAAAAAAAATGTCGCTACACAAAGCGCCTAGCCGGCCGTGTAGCAATGCGAAGCAGCTGCCGCAGCGCCAGCGGAGGCAGCCGAACGACAGTGAGTTGCGGAAGGGCCGTTAAACAAAAAGCGGTGTGCTTCAAAAAAAAATATCAAAAAAATTATCAATTGAAAAAAAGGGCTTTTGGTGTTAGACTTTTTCAAAATCACACTTGTCTTTTTTGAAAAGATTTTAGGGGGAAAAATGTTTGCTTTGATAATCGGAATTATTTTTATTGCATTTTGCGTTTTTGCCTGCCTGCCTGCTGGAATGGGCCTGGCTTGGGG
>CAVCWN010000247.1:0-5984 GCA_963605975.1 Desulfovibrionaceae bacterium
CCCCTGTTTACGAAAGAGATTTTTCTTTCCAAAAGCGGCACCTGTTTACGAAATGGGTGCTTCTTTCCGAAAGCGGTCACTGTTTACGAAAGAGATGTTTCTTTCCAAAACCAGCCCTCTGTTTACGAAAGATGCGCTTCTTTTAATACAATCCCCTCTTTCCTAAAGCGCCACTCCTTTCCAAAAGCAGCCATCCTTCCCCATATACCTAAATCTCATCTTCCCCAAAATATTTTTTTTCAATGCCAGGTTTTATTTCATTAAATTTTTTCTGATTACTAAAATTATTGTCCACACGCAAATGCAATTTACAAAGAATGCCCTTTGCCAGCCACTTAAGTCTTTCTTTTCCCTTCAAGACATTTTTTCTTTTACAATCCTGGCCAAAAAGTTTTTTGTAAAGTTTCAGCCACATGGCAGTCATAGGACGGCTGCTTTTATTTTCTTTATTCCACGGTTTGATTTTATTTAAACAGTGAATTATTACAGGCGATTTTCTTGCTTCTTCAATTTCTTTTTCAAAACGTTCTGGGTAGCGCGTTTCTTCTTCCCAAAAAGCTTCCGGCGTTGCATATTTTAAATGCAGCTTTTTTATAGTTCCGGCTAAAACTTTATTTAAAGCGTCCTGATCATGCCAGGTACAAATTGATTTATTTTCACTTATAAATTTGAGGCATTTATTTTGAATGTCATTTTTGCGCCAGTAATCAATATTGATTAACAAAAGACCGGCAGTAAAATATCCCGCTTCCAAAGGATAATTAAGGCGGTTAAAAATTTCCGTATCATCTGTTCTGGCATCCGTGCAGGCGGCCATAGAAAAACCGGTCAAATCTGTAGAATACAATTCTTCTAATGAATCTGTGCAAATTGTGTCGCCGTCAATATATAAAATTTTATCAACAGATTCTGGCAAAAAAGACGGCAAAAATAATCTTAAATACGTTGCAAGCGAAACGTGGTCATCTTTTTTTATAGTTGAAGAAAAAGTCTGCAAAATATCATCTGTCAAAAAACAAAATTCAAGGCTGCTTTTTGCAGAATATTTTTTTACCGTTTCTTTTAAAATGGTCTGACTTTCACAGCTAAGTTTTTGACTCAAAATGTAAAAAGTAAAATCATCATCCTTGTTTGTCAAAAGAATTGTCATAATGGCAAGAGCCGTGGGCTTTAAATAATTTTCGTCTGTCGCAAAACAAATGTTCATTTTCATTATTTTTTCCTGTGATATTCTTTTTTGTCTTCATACATAATTTTGTCCACCTGGGTAATGGCTTCGCTTAAAGTCAAGTTTTCTGAAAAATCAAAAAGCTTTTGCCCCAGACTTACCGTCAGTTGGTATGGTAAAGACATGTTTTTTGTCCTTTTCTGTAAATCATTTTCAATTTCGCGGCAATAATCAACTTTATTTTTTTTCTGACCAATAATTACAAATTCATCACCGCCATACCTGATTGCAAGATAGTCCTCTGGAATAGCAGACCGAATTGTTTCTGCCATAGTTTTTACTGCCAGGTCCCCGTGCAAGTGACCGTACCTGTCATTTATCATTTTCATATCATTGATGTCAGCAAAAATGATTTCTGTATTTTTCTTTTCAGCAATGTTTTTTTCAAAAAGTTTTTGCGCATAAATTTCCATGCCTCGCCTGTTTAAAAGACCGGACAAGGCATCTTTTGTGGAAAGCTTTAAAAGTTCCTGGCTCATTATGCGGTAGCGGCTGGTCTGGCGGAATTTTTCAATTATTGTGCCAAAGTTCCGCGTCCAGTTGTAGGCATTTTTGTTTATAAGAATGTCAGTGTTGTTTTTGCCCACATAATATCCGTGGATGTATTTTTGATTTAAAATCGGCATAAAAATATACATGCCAGCTTCTTGGCCCATAAGCGGCTGTGGCACCAGAGTCCTTGTTTTTATCAAAGGTGATTTTTCAATCTTTCCGTCAACAAGCATCACAAGGAGTCGCATTTTTTTGTCATAAAGAAAATTTTCCTTTTCGCCTTCGTTGCCTTCTTCCAGCTCCTTTATTAAACTTTCATTTAAAAGAATGGCCATGTTATCGCCTTCGTAACTATGCCGCTTTAAATAAAAATTTTCCAGATTTTTGTTTAGTTCCTGGGTGGACTGGTACTTTATAAAAACATCTTCCATGTGCCTTAAGTGACTGGCAAACCTTTGTGAAGCATCCAGCTCCCGTGGGTAAGACAAACTGAACCTGGTCTGCTGGTCAGTCAAAATAGTCTGGCAGCCACAACTTTGCCTGTAAATATTTTTTGCCTTTACCAAAAGAGTTTCCGGTTTCGAAGGCTTACGCAAAACTAAATCAACAGCCTCATGGCCCATTTTTTTGTCCTGGCAGTCTATTGTCGTAAGTGAAGGAATAATTGAAGGAGCAAAAGACACATTGTCAAATCCTACAATCTTAATGTCCCTCGGAACACTTATGCCCCTTTGGGAACACACGCATTCGCAAGCCATAGCAGCCAAATCATTTACGCAAACGACAGCATCCGGCAGATTTTTATTTTTCTTCAAAAGATTTTTGGCTACATCAAAGGCCCACTCGTAAGAAAAATCACCATTCAGAAAAATTGCTTTTTCATTCAAAGGCAAATTGTTTTCACAAAGGGCTTCTTTAAAAGCCTGGTAATTTGAAACAGCCCCAGCGTCATTTGCAGGACCGCCAATAAAAGCTAAATTTTTACAGCCATGTTTTTTTATTAAATGAAGAACCTGGTTTTTAAAGGACTGGTGGTTAATTGAAGAAATAAAACTCATGCCTTCCATAGGCTGGTAAATGCTGACCGCCGGCACCCCAGATTTTAGAATTTTAAGTCTTTCTTCTTCAGCCCTGGCCTGGTCATTAAAAAGATTTGGGGTAATAATAATCCCGTCATAATCCTTGTAGTTTATGAGATCATAAATTGAAAAACCTGTAGTGTTAGCCTGCCCGTCCGGTTCATTGAATTTGTATGCCAGAAAAACGTAGAGATCCGTATTTTTAGCAAAAGCCGCTTCTTTCATTCCATCAAGAAATGAGCGAACAATATCAACAGCCCAGCCCGAAGTAAGCACAGCAATTTTTTTCTTCATAACATTAAAAAAAGTAAATCAAATTACAAACTACATTATAATCCATATTCCAAAAAAAATTAATTAAATTTTGCCGGTAAATTTTGCCATTTCCTTAGCGCAAAGCTGGTCGCACATTTCGTTGTATTTTATGCCGGCGTGCCCCTTTACCCAGTTCCACTCAACATTCAAACTTAAAAAATAAGCATCCAGTTGCACCCAGAGTTCTTTATTTAAAACATCTTTTTTGGCAGCAGTCTTCCAGCCATTAGCCTTCCATTTTTTTATCCAGGAAGTAATGCCGTTTTTAACATATTGACTGTCCGAAAAAACATTCACCTTGCGGCCTTTCCAGTCGTCATTTTGTGAAATCATTTTAAGCGCCTCAATAGCCGCCGTAAGTTCCATTTTATTATTCGTTGTAAATTTTTCCCCGCCCGAAAAAGATAGTTCCCTGCCGCCATCCAAAAGCACAAAAGCCCAACCGCCCGGCCCAGGATTCCCCTGGCAACCGCCGTCCGTAAAAACAAGAATTTCGTCCACCATGCCCCTAGAATAATGCGAAAATCCCCTTTGGTAAACAGTTTTTTTTTAGGGGGAGGAGCCCCTCCCTCGCTGCAAAGGGCCGTCCGCAGGCGGCCGCCCCTTTTCCGCTACCCACCCTACGGGGGCCAGCCCCCGTAACGCCCCCGCTTTTGTAAAGAAATATTTCTTTTTTGCACTTTTCTTCCTTACCATTTAGTAAAAAGTGTGTTATACTTTTCTAGATTCTCTAAAAAGTCAATTTTTAGAAATAATTTTTGAGGAAAAATATGAAAAAAATTAAAGGTCTTTTATGTTTGCTTTTTGCTTTTTCTATGGCAGGAGCAGCTTTTACGCAAAGTCTTTCGCGCATGTATTTGTCAACTTCAAAAGTTGAAATTAAAAGCCTGGCGGACAGTCCGACTGTAAGGGTTACTGCTGTTGGCGAAAATTTAAATCTGGCGGACAGCGTAGAAATTGCCTTTTACAAGAATGGAAACTTGGCAGGCAGCCCTTTTACTGTGGACAAAAAAGACATTAAGTCTAAAAGTTTCGAACAATATGTAAAAGTTCCAGAAGAAAATGGAAAGTACAAAGTTTACATTTTGATTAATAAGGTAAAGCAAAGTGTTTCAAAAGATTTTGAAGTGATAGGCACTTTTTCTTTTACAGAAGATGAAAAGGCCCAGGATATTTTTTTAATGCAGGGTGAAGATGCAAGTCTTTCCATTAAAGGACAGAATCTTACTGCTTCTTACATAAAGGCCGAAGATTTTAAATTAACTTCTGCCTGTGAAGAAATTTCCAAAAGCGCAAAGGTAAATGTAAAAAGTGACAGCAAACTTGAAGTAACATTTAGGGCACCTGCCCAGAAAGGTAAGTATGACTTTACTGTGACTTGCGGCAGCAAGAGCATAAAAAAAGAAATAATTGTAGAAGCCGCTCCTTCCTTTAGCGAATTTAAAATTGTTGGCAGCTCCTTAATTCTTGTAGGTGACAAGGTAAAGGCACTTGTAAGTGGTGAAAACTTTACGTCTTCTTTTGTTACTCCTGAAAAATTTAAATTTTCTTCTGACTGTGACAAGATGGCAGAAAGCGCTGGTGTAACAGTAAAAAGTGACAGCGAACTTGAAGTAACTTTTGAAAGTCCAGAAAAGGGCAATCATGAATTAACAGTGGCTTTCGGGGATAAAAGCATAAAAATAAATGTTAGTGTAGAAGCTGTCTGCAGCCTTAAAGAGTTTGTACTTGAAGATAGCCCTATAAAGGAATCTTCTACCGTTACTGCTTTAGTAAATGGAGAAAATTTTAATGCTTCTTACGTAAAAGCCGAAGATTTTAAATTCACCAGCAGTTCTAAAGAAATTGAAAAAAGTGCAAAAGTAAATATAAAAAGTGACAGCCAACTTGAAGTAACATTTACTCTTCCAGAGGGCAGCGGCAAATACAACATTGCCCTGACTTACGGTAACTTTGAAGTAAAAAAAGAAATTACTGTAGACGGCACCCTCCAACTGAAAGAAATTATAGCCCCTAAAGCCTATACAACGGAAGCAAACAGCATTTTAACAGTCACTGTAAAAGGAAAAGCATTTACAGCTTCTTACGTAAGTCCTTCAGATTTTACCATTTCATGTGACACAGCTTCCATTATTGACGGTTCACATGTGGTAATACAAAGTGACAGCGAACTTTCAATAGACATTACCGTTCCTAGCCAGCCTGGCAATTACTTTTTGGCCCTTTCTTACGGCCAGACATTTGTACAGACAACATTTAAAGTAGGTCTTTACAAAGGTGAAGAAAAATTTGTTGAAATTCCTGGCACTGTCATAAAAGGAAATGAAAAGTGGACACCAGAATCAGCAACTTTTATAAAGAAAAGAGGTCTTAACATAAAAACTTTCTACATGTGTTCCCACCCTGTAACAGAAGATGAATGGTATTTTGTTATGCCTGGAAGAAACACTAAATCTAAGAGGGCAAAAACAGGTGTCAGCTGGTACGATGCAATAGTTTACTGTAACATGCTTTCCATAAAGGCAGGATTTACCCCATGTTACAGCGTAAACGGTTCAACAGACCCAAAAGATTTGTTGCCAGGTGAAAACATAAAATGCGACTTTAGCGCAAACGGCTACCGCTTGCCAACAGAAGCCGAATGGGAATGGGCCGCACGCGCACAGGAATCTTATACGTATTCAGGCAGTGACGACATAGACCAAGTGGCCTGGTACGAAGACAATGCAGACGGTGCATGTCCCGTAGAAAAAAAATCGCCAAACGCATTCGGTCTTTACGACATGAGCGGCAACGTTCTTGAATGGTGCTACGACGCATGCGGTGAAGGCCTTGACATAAACAAAAAAACTCCATTTTCAGGTCCACAG
>CAVCWN010000248.1:0-3348 GCA_963605975.1 Desulfovibrionaceae bacterium
CCTTTTAATAGCAATTTCTGAATCTGCAATAGGCAAAAGACCATTATCATTAGCGATTGTTAAAGTAACTTCAGCAACAGAAAGAGAAGGACGGGTTTCCGTACCATTAAAAATAACATCTTCCATTGACTCAGCACGAAGATTTTTAGATTTATTTTCTGCCAGTACCCACTTTATGGCATCAACAACATTACTTTTACCACAGCCGTTAGGTCCTAAAAGCGCCGTAATTCCATCTGCAAAGTTAATGCGCGTACGATCTGCAAAAGATTTAAAGCCGTATATTTCAAGACTTTTTAAGAACACTTGGAATCCCCTCTATTAGAACTAAGTCTTTTCATTATATAAAAAAGCCCCTCCTTTAACAATAGGAAGAAATTATTAATTTTTTTTCTTTGAAGCATACCGTCTTTTGTTTAACGGTCCTTTCAGCCTTCGCTAACGCTCATCACCCGCGTCGTTGCCGCGGGTGACTTTGGGCTTACAGGGCCGGCTAGGTATTTTTGGAAAAGAAATGCAGTTTTAGTAAAGCAGATGGGGCCGGCTAGTCACCTTTTGCATAGAAAAACTTTTTTCAAAAACAGCCTGACTTTTTATTTTTTTTACTCGAATTATCCCTTAAGTTTCATAAAGTATAAAATTAAAGAGGGCAGGCTGGAAATAAAAGTACCTGCTGACAAAAAAGGGGCAAAAGGAAAGGCTTGGTCTTTTTTATAAGAAGGGCTTTTTCTTTTAAAAGCGTAAAAAATTCCTGCAAAAATTGCTGCTAAAATAAATCCCACAAAAACCGCAATCGGTCCTGCATAAGAAGCGCACAAGGCCCCATATTTTGCGTCCCCAAGGCCCAGTCCCTTTTTAGTTGCAAGCCTTACTGTCAAAAGCAAAAGAAAAGCCATAATGGCAGACATTATGTAAACCAAAGCCTCTTTTTTGTCCACCGAAAATCTGTAGCAAAGCAAAATCACTATTCCAAAAAGATTAAGGGGGTCAGGAATTTTTTTTGTTCTTGCATCAATTATTGAAGCTGGAATGGCAAATAAAAGAAAAATTACTGCGCTTACAATTTCTGGATTTTTTAAAATAATATCTGTAAAAGTCATTTTTTTCCTCTGGCACCTAAAAACTCAAATTTTTATTCTTTTATGTTACCATCTAAAACTTCTGGAGAAGAAAGTTTTCCCTTGTAAAGAACTTTTGGGTAAACCGTAAGCCCCAGCTTTTTTTCCAGACGCTCATATTTTTCAAGTTCCCTTTCATCCCCAATCACCATATTAATTCCGCATTTACCGGCTCTGGCAGTTCTTCCAGCCCTGTGAATAAAAAAATCTTCGTTTTCATTAAGATCCAGCTGCACCACATGGCTGATGTCATTTATGTCCAGCCCCCGCGCCAGCAAATCGCTTGTAACTAAAATCTTTATTTTTCCGCTTTTAAAACGGTCAATAACAGCCTTTCTTTCTTTTTTGTCACATTTTGCGCTAAGTCCCTGGCAGTCAATTTTTTTATACTTCAATTTTGACACAATATTTTGAATCTGGTCAGCTTTTGAAGTAAAGACAATCATTTTTTCAGGTTCAACAGCCCTTATGTATGAGCGCAGGGTGTCAATTTTGTCCCTTCTTTCTGCATAAAGGGCCTGGTGGTTTATTCTTTTTCTAAGCACATCTTCTGGTGGCAAAAGCACAAGTTCCAGGGGATTTTTTTCAATAAAATCTTTTTCTTCTTCCAGATTGCCCCTAATTTTTTCACATTCCCTTTCTTTTGCCTCAAGTCGGATTTTTTGCAAGGTGTTTTTTGTATATTCGTTTACTGTAGCCGAATTTCCAATCAATTGAATTTTGTAAGAAAGGTATTCCAAAAGTTCCTGGCTTGAATCACGCAATTCTTTTGCTAAAAGGCGGTCTGTTTCATCTAAGACCAGGGCCTGGCACTGGTCAATCTTTAATTTTTTTAAATGAATCAATTCAAGAATGCGCTGGGGGCTGCCAATAACAATTTCAGGCTTTTCTTTTAAAAGTTCAATCTGCCTGTTTAAAGGGGAACCACCAATCAAAAGTGCACATTTCAACTCGCTTATATTTTGAATTTGACTTTTTATTTGAGAAGCAAGTTCGTATGTTGGCGAAAGAATCAATATTTTTACTCTGGATTTTTTTTCTTCACTTGAGGCACAGTCATTTTTTAAATTTTCCAAGAGAGGCAAAAGGTAGGCAAAGGTTTTTCCAGTTCCTGTTTCGCTTTGAAAAAGAATATTTTTTCTTTCTAAAATAAGTGGAATAACTTTTTCCTGGACATTAGTAGCTTCTTTTATGCCCATATTTTCCAGTCTGTCAATTAAATCCTTTCCAATTCCCAAATCTGCAAAATTTTTACTCATGGCCTAACTATAGCATATTTTCCTCAAAATGTGGTATAGTAAAAAAATGAAAATCGGAATCGATACATTCGGCTGCATGCACGGAAGATCAGGTCTTGGTTCATACCTTCTTTCTATTTTGCAGAATTTGCCGGATTTAGAAAATGTGGAATACGAATTATTTGGTCCGGAAATGGACCGTTTTACATATCAGTTTGAAAACATAAATTATAATCCCTTAAACATTCCTGACAGCATAAGGGCAGAGCGCTTCTGGCACAAAAGGCGTTCAAAAAAATTCTTTAAGAAAAATAATTATTCTGCTGTAATTTATACCGCCGCTACAAAAATGCTGCCTAAAAAATTTAAAATCCCTGGCATTGCAATTGTAAACGACCTTGTTTCTAACCGTATAAAAAATGGTGACACATGGCTTCAAAAGTCAGTAAAAAAATCTCTTTCGAAAGTTGACTGCATTATTGCTTCAAGTCAGTGTGTAAAAGATGATTTACTTAAAGCCGGCTGCAAGTGCCACCATATAGAAGTAGTTTATTCTGGTGTAGACCATTCTCTTTTTTATCCCAGCCAGTCACTTTCGCTTACTCCGGAAGTTCTGGAAATTAAACCATTCGCCATCAAAAGGCCTTACATAATTTATGCTGCAAAAATGGAAAATGCAGACAAAAAACATATTGAATTAATCAAGGCCTTTACACTTTTTAAGCAAAAGACATCTCTGCCACATCGCTTGGTTTTAGCAGGAGCAGAGGGACCTTTCAGCGATGACGTTCACAAGGCAGTTTTTTCTTCTCCAAACGCATCTGACATTTTTCTTACAGGATTTTTTCCTCACGAAAGTTTTGCAGAACTTTACCGTAACGCCGATGCCTGCATAGTTCCATGTATTGATGACGGTTCAGGTCTTTCTGTTTTAGAAGCCCTGGCTACCGGGGTGCCGCTTGCATGTTCTGGAAAAGGCGCATTCAAAGAAG
>CAVCWN010000249.1:0-9422 GCA_963605975.1 Desulfovibrionaceae bacterium
ATACTGAACCACAAAACCTGCTGATGAAACAATTATTTTTTTTCTTAAAAGCAGCGGCTGCTTCATGGCAAAAACTGTCCCCCTGCCTTCAAGTTGAACTTCATTTCTTTTGTTTTCGAATTTTCTTTCTGTAAATTTTATTTTTGAAAAAACAGGTGTAATTTTGCCAGAAAAATTCTTGTAATTTTCAAATTCATCTCGTGAAAAAAAGTGGTCTATAAAAATGCCGCGATTGTATTCATCTTTTTCACCATCAAAACTTTTGTTACGTGAAAGATTTGCCGCATAATTGTAGCCGGAACTCATTACATCCAAAGAAGTAATTGCGCCGCCTTCAAGTGAAAGCAAGGCAGAAAATTTTTCCATTTGAAAAACATATTCGTTAAAGCCGTCATAGTTGTAATCAAAACGCGTAAGGGATTCCCCCATTTTGCTTAAATCACGAATGACTTTTTCAGAGTTTATAAGATTTTGGTAAGCATTTTGCATTATTTCGTTTCTAGCAGGAAGCCCGTCTGGCAAAGAAATATAATTATTTCCCGCTTGAGACTTCCACAAAAACTCACGCCCATTTATTTTACAGATTTTGTCCCCCTTGCTTTGATTTAAAAGCATGCTGATATAAATCATTCTTTCAAAAAGCAAATGCAGCTGAGGGTAAGTTTCAAGATAGTCATAGATTGTCAAAGAAAAGTGACTGTTGTTTTCTGATTTTACATATTCATTGTTTGACCATTCAGCAATGGACCAATCCATGCCGGCTGGAATATAAACAGAAAAAAAGTCTGGAGCGTTTTTTAAATATTTTTGTGGACTGGTAAGTACAAAATCACTAGTGTCATCCAGATTAGCTAGAAAATTAAATAAATCACTTTTAAAAAAAGACATGAATTTTTCACCTGTAAATTTCAGGGAAATAATGGAATTCTTTTTATTCTTTACTTTTTCATTTATTCTTTTACACCATTTTTCTGGACTTTCATCTGCTGCAGGAAGTAAAGAATTGTAACAAGGCAATACCTTTATGCTTTTTCCCAAATCGCTTGTAATGAGTGGAAGAAAAAGATTTTGTGCTTTTTTAGGTATAAGTGTTGAATCCAAAAAAAGATATTCAAATCCACAGGATTGCAAAGTTGCTACAAGGCCTGGTTCCCAAATGCTTCCGTAAAGAGTTGCCCCTCTAGGTCTTTTTCCAACAGTTGCATGAAGCAAAGATGTTAATTTTTCAATTTGCCCTGTTTTATCAACATTAAAAATCAATGGAAAAATGGGAGCCCAATAACCACCTCCTGTAATTTCCACCTGGTGACGGTTTTGTAAATCATGCAAAAGATCCAGGGCTTCAGGATAATTATTTTTCAAAAAAAGAACTTCTGGTCCGGAAAGAGAAAGTGTAAGCAAAAAATTTGGTCTGGGATACAAAAAAGACAAAAGTGGTTTTATCATTTTTTGATAATAAAACTTCATCAAGTCGTCAGAGTAAGAAATTTCAGTTAAATCCAAATCTATACAAATGTTAATTTTATTTTCCACTTCGCTTACCATTGTAAAACCTCTTAAACATTTTTGCCTTGTAAAATTTTCAATTTCACAAAAGCAATTTAAAAATATTTTTAGAGATGCCCATGTATCATTTTATAAAGTCTTTTCCAAAATTTAAAGTCATTGCTTGAAGACAAATTTAATTTTTGTATTTTATTACATTCGCTGCAGGCGCTGTTGTTTCCTTCAGGATAAGAGCATGTCAAATATTCACTTGTGTTAAAGGGAATTAATTTGATTAACTGCTGGGGGCAACTGTCCACACACAAACCGCAGCCTATGCAGGATTTTTGAACGAAGGCAGTTGAATTGATAATTGAAATAGCATTTCTAGGGCAGCGTTTTTTACAGTTACCAAAACCAATGCAGCCCCACAGACAGTTATAAACTCCTTCATACATAGAAACAAAAAGTCTGCAGTCCTTTTGCCCCTTGTAATCAAAAACTTCTTTATTAAATTTTCTGTTTGGAGAACAAAGAACGACTGCCTTGTAAAGACTTTTTTCTTCTTTTTGTGGTAAATTCTTTTTTTCGTCTTCATTTGATGAGGAAAGATGATTTTCTTCTTTTTTACTATTTTTATTTATCTTAAAAAGAATTAAAAAAATCAAAAGAAAAAACGCAAGACTTAAGAAAATCAAAAAAAGTAAAGAAATTATATCCATTTTAATTAAAAACTCCTCTATTCAGCCAGGAAACATTCCAGACAAGTGTGATTAAAGAAATAATTGACAGTGTAATCAAAATTAAACTGGAATTTGAAAATGATCCAAATGGATTTGAAATTTCAATTCTCTTTCTGATTGCAAAAATAAAAAGATAAAGAATTGCAAAAGAAAGTAAAGATGCAGTGGAGGTCACAAAAACCTGCAAAGGAAAAGCTGATTCTGACAAAGACAGCAATACAATCGAAAGGGCAAAAATAAATTCTGAAGACAATTTTTTTATTCCCTTTTCAAAAGCAATTTCAAAAATCATAAAAAGAATTAAAAGTATGCTGACTGCAACAAATGGAAAAAGTTCCATCAAATTTAATTTTGCAAGAATATATTTTTGAACAATAAATGTCAAAAAAGAGGCAATATTTGAACAGATAAAAACTTTAAAAAAAGATTTTATGAGTTTTGCAGGCTTTTTTGTTACCTGCAGGCAGGAATTAAGTGCCACGCCGTAAATGAGCACGGAGGAAGAATACAAAAAATAAAACATAAAGGTGTTAAGCATTATTTCCTCCTTGATTTTCATTTTTGCCATAAGAATTATTTCTTTCTTTTGCCTTATCTTCTGCACCAGTGGATTTAATTTTTTCCTGAATATTCATAACCCTTACAATTTCTAATTTTTTATTAACATGAGAAATCAAAATTACAACAAGGGCCAAAAGAATTAACGCGCCGGGAATACTGGAAAAGAAAATTCCAATAAAAGAAAATCCTTTCATCTTAAAAAGTTCAATCACAAATAAACCTTTTACTGAAGGTAAAGTTATTGTACCAAAAGAAATTATATCCCTCAGCAAAAAGTAAAACAAAGAAAGAAGGGCAAAAGGCAAAAAGACTGACATTTTTTTAGAAAAGATTTTTTTACCATTTGCAGGATTTTCTTCATCACTGTAAATAAAAGAAAAGAGTAAAAGAGTTGCTGCAATCAAATACATTGAAAATCCCATTGTAAAAGCAAGCAGGGGCGAAAATAAAATTAAAAGTCCTTTTAAAATTATTGTTAAAAAAACAATGAAAATGCAGGAAAAGGGCCTTAAATAGGCAATCATATTTTTGGAATAAAAAATATTTTCTAAAAGACTCTGGCATAAAGTCAAAAGGAATAAGAAAAATATTCCCATTAAGCCGTAAGCAAAACGGGCAGGAAGAGAAAGAAGAAGCGAAATAAAAATTATTGTGTAAGAAAGAAGATTTCCTTTTTTCATCATTCAACTCCTTTTGTTTTAGATTCATTTTCTTTTAATTGCAAATCAATGGCATTTTTAATTTTTTTTGCCCAAAAAGAAATTTGATTTACTTTTGTATTTTCTATAAAAGTTTCTTTTGCAAAATCTTCATCCAGAACATAGTCAATAAAGACTGCTTCACTGCTGCCACTTTTATAAATAAAAACAGCAGGTAAAGGACCATATATTGAAGTTACCTTTGCTAAAACTATAAAGGTGTCTGGTCCTGCATTATAAACAGCAAGTGTCGTATTTAAAGCACTGGAAAGTTCAAAAGGCTTTCCTGCTTTATAATCTAATTTTTTTTCGTTCAAAACTTTTTCTATTTGAAATTTTAAACCTTGATTCCAGGATTTTCTTGTTACCAAAGTTATTGCGACAGACAAAGCAAATAAAAGAAGAAAAATGGAAAAAAGGCTGGCAAAAACAAGAGATGCTTTTGCAGGTAAGGCATTTGTGTTTTTGATTTTTTCCTGGGAAAAATCATCTTCAGTAATTTTAACATTTTCTTGGTCTACCCTACTATCTTCTTTTTGGACAAAATTATTTTCTAAAGGATTTTCATTTTTTTCTTCAATTATATTTTCTTTTAGAATTTCATTTTGCCTTTCAAAATTGACATCAGGAGGATTTTGAATATTATCATCTTTGCTTACACAAAAATTTTCTGTATTTGCAGAATAAGAGTCTTTTACTTCTTCCGTATTTTTAACTTCAAAAGGATGGCTTTCATTTAAGAGAGTATTTTTATTTTCCCCAGGATTTTCAATTTTTTCCTGGTCATCTGTGTAAACTGGCTGAGGAAGAACTTGAATTCTTTGAGAATAAGAAAAATTTTCTTCTGCAGGCTGTGGCGCCACATGAGGAGAAAAAGTTTTATTCTGCAAAGAAGAATTATTTGACTGCTGCAGTCTAAATTGATTTTTATTCTGATGTTTCTTTTTATTTTTCTTAGACAATTTTATTCTTCCTCCATCTTTTTAATTTTTTTCTTAAGGGATGTTTCAATATGTTTTCTAACCTGGTGACTTTCACAAATTTGAATGACCGTAGAAAAAGCGTTCATTATAATCACAAGAAAGATAAAACCTATGGAAGATGTGCCAAGTCCCATAACAAGAAATGCTACAAGACCTGATAAAAGTCCAAAAATAAATTTACCTTTTTTTGTTACAGGACTTGTACCATACCACTGTAAAAGATATGTCGCACCAAAAAGCGTTCCGCCTGTAAAAACTGCAAGAAAAATATCCCCCTGGAAAAAGTTTTGACCCGCAAGCAGGGGCCCAAAAAGTTTTACAAGGAAAGCATAACTTGCAATAAAAGTAAAAGGAATTATCATATCGAAAATTTCAAAAGCAAAAAGAAAAATTGAAGAAAAAAGAGTTATTGTGTTAAAGCGAAAGGCTGGTATTTCCGCTCCTGTATCCCAGAGCAGTGTTATATAACCTTCCGGTACTTCTACTTTAAAAAGACGGAAAATCATATTATTAAAAAATTCAGTAACCCTGTAGTCATTTTTTAAAAGAGGAATACTGCCGTCCTGGAAAAGAGAAAGGGCTGCATTTCTTGTAGTTATATTTTGCATAGAAAGCTGTAATGAAGAAAAAGATGATGGCGAAAGAAAATAGGCTAAAAGTATTGTAACCGCAATCGGATTTGCCCAGCTGCCTGCAAAACCGCCAAATGCATATTTTACAAAGAAAATTGTAAAGAAAGTAATTATAAAAATTGAAGGAACAAAATAATTTGAAGGGATAAACATTCCAATGAGTATTCCCTGAACTATTGCAGAAAAAATATTAAAACTATTTTGCCTGTTGATTTTTGAATAAAGAAAATCTGAAATTAAAGATGATAGCAATGTTGCCAGAATAATTAAAAGTGAAGACCAACTTAAAGTTATGGCAAGCATGATTAATTGAGGCAAAAGGCATAACGTCGTAACTAAAGCCGCAGACTTTATTGACGGCGAAATGTAAGAAAAAGGACGAAGTGTAACATCAGAATAATTTCTTGATTCAAGTATTCTATTCATCATGATTCTCCTTTTAGTAAATTGATTGTCTGGCTTAAAGGAAGTCTTGAAGGACAGACACAGTTGCAAAGTGAACAGCCGGAACAAAGAAGGGCTGTTTCAAGGAATTCGTTTCCTACCTGCTTACCGCCAATCTTATGGCGGAACAAAAGATCTGGATAAATTTTTTCAGGACAGACTTCACGACACTTTCCGCACCTTATGCACTGACTTAAAGTTTGATCATATAAATCACTTGAAGGAATAAAAGCCACAGATTTTACATCTTTTGTAACAGGTGTGTCCATTGTAGAAATGGCATTACCAATAATCAAACCGTTTATTACGATTTTGCTTGGAGTCTTTTTAAAACCCCCGCACTGCTTTGCCAAAGAAGCAATGCTTGTTCCAAGTCTTACGCGAAACATAGCCGCAGCTTTTAAAGAATTGCCAGTTACGTGCACATAGCGTTCAATAACCGGAAGGGAATAAATGAGCGCTTCGTAAACACAAAGGGCTGTTTCAGGATCAATAAAAATTGATTTGTGATTCACTTTATAAAATTCTTTTTCAAGAGGATTTTTGGAATTTTTAGAAAACTTTTTTATTGTATGAATAAGATTTTCTTTAAATCCCTGGGGATAAAGATTCGTATCTGCTTCAACAATAGCGAAAGACTTTTCCTTTAATGACTCTTTATCTATAAAAATATCATTTTGATTTTTTGAAGGAGCTGCTTTTACAAAGACAATCCCCTGGGCATGCATTACGGCTGCTATAATTTTTGCTCCCTCTACGACTTTTTCCGTAAAATGTTCAGCAACAAAAGAATCTGTCATACGACTTGGATCTTCATCAAAAAGTCTTACTACAAGAAAACGATTTTCCCTTTGTCTACATTCTTTTATTTGCTTTGAAAGAAGAACTGATTTTCCAAAAGAATTTATTACACCTTTTTCATTTAAGGCTGTTAAAATTTCATCATCAGTTAAAATGCGCCAGTTATTTTCTTCAACTTTTTTACCAAGAAAAGTAAACTGACCTTCAAGCATTATTTTCGCAGAAAGTCCAACGCAACCGTCCGGCAAAGAACACTGTTCAATAGAAATAACTTTACCCGGAATAGGAGAATGAATTTGAGCTTCAAGTTCCTTATTATTTGAATCAACTGCAATTGCAATAGGCTGACCTTCTTTTACATAGTCACCAGGTTTAACAATGCAAATATAATCCTTTCCCTTAAACTGGCAAAAAGGAAGAGTCACAATGTTTGGAATGTAGGCTCTGACCGCTTGAGTAAAAGGACTTTTTTCTGCATGAACAAAATTACCTATTTTTTTCATTTTATATTTTCCCTTTTATTTCAAATGAAGAAGATTTTTATTTTTTTCATTTAGCGTTTCTGAAAGAAAAAAAGCAAAAGTCAAAAGAAGAGGAACAAAAAGGGCAATCAAAATAACCACTAAACTTAAGCTGTCATTTTGGACCTTTGTGTTTGCAGAAGCGCTGTAAGCAACTTCAATTCCCCTATCCTGAGTTAAAAGAAATTTTTCTATTGCAGGATAATCAAATTTCTTTATGGTAGAATTTATTTCTTTTTCAAAATCACTATTGTATTCAAGAAGGGTGTCTTCATATTCTACAATTCCATCTTCCGTCATCATGTAACGTGTTAAAGTAATTTTTTTATTGTCTTCAAATTGATTTATATTTTCTTCCCATGAAGTATCATAAAGATTCCTGTAAGGGTAAGCTTCAACTTTAAAAGTCCATTCATAAAAATCGTCTATGACTGGCAAAAGATTTTCTTCATCAAAAGTATTTTCATCTTCTTTGTGAGAAAAATCTTGCTCTTTTTCATATGAAGTTTGAATTCTTGGAGAAGGAATTAAAAGGCCTGTGCCTGTTGTCTTTGGTAAAAATTTCGCCTGCAGTAAAAAAATAATCAAAATTGCAGTCATTGGAATAAGGGCACTTACAATAATGATGGCATTTCTTTTTGTCATGATTTCAAAGTGATTGGCTGTAAAAAGCATATCAAATTTAAAAGTATGCATTTTTTCCCTTTCCACTTCAAAGTCCTTTAAAATTTTCAAGCAGACAAGCATAAAAAAAGAAATCATCAAAGAAAAAAGAAAAGTCTTAAGAGATGTCAAGATGAACATCACTATGGATGCCGTTAAAAGAATATCAAAATAGGGACTTTTAAAAAGTTTTTTTAAAGCAAATTTTCTTCGCCAAACACGCTGAATCATAAAAAGAGTAAGTTGTGACATTATAACTGCCGCCTGCACTCCATGTTCAGGAACAAAGAAACCGAATGCCGTAAAAAGAAGACCTGGAAAGAAAAATATTTTTTTATTTTCTGCCATAAAAAAAAGAAAAATGAAAAACGCAAGGCAGACAGATGTCATCAGCCAGGGAAAGGCCTCTTTGTCATCAAGACCAGCCCTGACCCCCTCCTTCTTTTGAATTTGAGTAACAGCGTTTACAGAAAGAGCTTCATAACTTGTAGGAATATAAAAAAGCTGAAAAGTTCCATCCTTGTCTTTAAAATAAGAAAGCCTTTCTTCAAGGTAAGAATCAAAAGATCGGTCAAAAGACTGAATGACAGGAATTTCAATTTCCAGTTCAGGGATTTTTTGCTGCCCTTTGGATATAACATCTTTACAGCCAGCGTCATAAAAATATTGAAGGGCCTTTTCTTCAGAAAGAGAATTTTCTATGTAGGCAACATTATAGTTGTCCCAAATTTTTGCATAAGGAACAGTTCTGCAAAAATACAAAACCAAAATGGAGACAACATAAATTAAAACGAATATTGAAGCCTTTAGAAAATTTTTCATCTCTTACTTAAGGACGCTGAATGCCACTCCAATAACAAATCCCAAAAAACATCCAATAAAAACTTCTGCGGGTTTATGTCCCTGAACTTCTTTTATTGGTTTATAGTCATCAATAAGATTTTTTTCTTTCATTTTATGGCCAATACGGTTAATCATATTAGCCTGAATGCCGCTGGATCGTCTTACACCCAAAGCATCCCTAACGGTTACAAACATAAATGCAGCCGAAAGCATAAAGACATCAGAATTAACGCCAGAACGAAAGCCAATACATGTTGTTAGAGAAACTACCAGAGCCGAATGACTTGAAGGCATGCCTCCAGTTCTCCACAAAAGTAACTCTAAAAGTTCTTTTAAACTTTTAACGCTGCCCGAAAAAAGTTTTATGAGTGTTTTAATAAGCTGGGCCAAAAGCCAGCTAAAAAGCATGGAAAGAAGTACTGGGTTTGTAAGAAATACAATTATCTGCTGTCTTGAACCATTCATTTTTAACTTTTCCTTTGTTTTGGAGCTTCTAAAAAGTTGATTTTTTAGAAATGCCCTTAAGATGCAAGTTCTCACAGTATAGCACACTATATAATTTTATTCTATAATAATTAATGTATGGAATTCAGGGATTTTGAAGCAGCTTTTGATGACAGTGGAAAAAGACTGGACAGAATTTTAAAAGCCCTGTTGGCAAAAGACCAGCAGTCAAAAATCGATCAAGTGCTTAGAAAAAATCTTATAAAGGTGAACGGCAAAAAAGCAAAAGGCAGTGACCGCATTCAGGAAAAAGACATTATTACTATTGCCGCCTTTCTTTTAGAAAATTCTTCAACTTCGCCTTTAGAAAAGTCTGAAGAAAATCAAAAGTCAAAAGTTCCAAAAGACCTTCCAAAAATAGAAGTCGTTTTTAAAAACGAATATCTTAAGATTATAAATAAACCCTATAATGTTTTGTGCCAAAGTGCAAAAGGTTCAACTTTTGATCTTTCCACATGGGCAAAAGAAGAATTTAAAAAAGAAAAAAAAGAAGATTCCCTGTCTTTTAAAACCGGCGCCCTCCACCGCCTGGATCTTTACACGG
>CAVCWN010000250.1:0-4218 GCA_963605975.1 Desulfovibrionaceae bacterium
GAGCGCGACCTTGCCAAGGTCGATGTCGCGGGTTCGATCCCCGTTTCCTGCTCTAGCTTAAATGCTAAGCAGATGACAAAGTCACAGTTTAACATCTAGGCAAAATCGACAGTATTGCAGAATTCCAAGAACTGTCAAAAATTTTTTTGCAGGAATGGCTCAGTGGTAGAGCGCGACCTTGCCAAGGTCGATGTCGCGGGTTCGATCCCCGTTTCCTGCTCTAAAGTAAGGCGATTTGGGGGTAAACTGAATCGCTTTTTTTTTAGTCAATTTTTTTTAAGGGGTCATAAAGTGAACGTTACAAAAGAAATCACTCGTATCGAAAATTCAGCTGTAAAACTTACAGCAACAGTTGCAAAAGAAGATGTTGCACAAAACTACAAAGAAGCACTTGCAAAATATGCAAAGAATATCCAGATACCAGGATTTAGACGCGGTCATGTTCCTGCACACATTCTTGAACAGAAATACGGTGAATCACTTAAAGCAGAAATTTTCGGCGATTTAATCGACAAAACATTAAATGACATACTCCAGGATGATGCTTCAAAGGACTTCCGCCCTCTTCCATATTCACAGCCAAGACTTGAAGGCGACAAACTGCCAGAATTGGACATCACAAAGGATTTAACATTTACTGTTGTATATGATGTTTTCCCAAAAGTAGAAGTAAAGAACTTTTCCGGCATCACAGTAAAGGAAGCACAGGTTACTGTTGGTGATAAAGAAGTTGAAAAGGAACTTAAATCCATTCAGGAAAGAAACGCTGCTGTTTTGGACAAAGATGACAATGCAGCTGTTGAAAAAGACAATATCGTAACAGTAAACTACAAGGAACTCAATGAAGACGGTTCAACTGTTGCAGGCAGCGAAAGACAGGATTATGTATTTACTGTTGGTACAGGCGAAAACCTTTACAAGATTGATGATGACATTCTTGGAATGAAAAAAGGTGAAAGCAAGGAAATCACAAAGAAATACGATGCAAAAGATGCAAACCCTGATCTTGCAGGAAAAACTTTAAAACTCAGTGTGACAGTTACTGCAATCAAGGTAAGAAATCTTCCAGCCCTTGATGATGATTTAGCACAGGATGTAAACGAAAAATACAAGACTCTTGACGATCTTAAGGCAGACATCAAAAAGAACCTTGAAAAGGCAAAAGATCGCAAGATTAAGGAATTAAAGAATAATTCACTTCTTGAACAGCTTGTTGAAAAAAATCCATTTGACCTTCCAAAGTCAATGATTCAGGCAGAACTTGACAGCCGCTGGTCTATGATGGCTCAGCAGTTCCAGACAACACCTGAACAGCTGGACAAAATGATTCTTGCTTCTGGCCAGACACGCGAAGACATGCTTAAGCAGTGGACTGGAGACAGTGAAAAAATGCTCAAGAGTCGCATCATAGTAGACACTCTTATTCGCGAAAGAAACATTTCTGTTACACCAGAAGAAATTGATGCTGAATATGCAAAGATTGCAGAAGAAAATGGCATTACAGTTGACCAGGTAAAAGATCATTACAAGGATGCCCGCGCAAAAGAATATCTTATTGATGATACAAAAGAAAATAAACTTTACGCAGCCCTTTTCTCTGAAGTAAAAGTTTCAAAAGGCGACAAAATGACTTTTGAAGAACTCTTTAAAAACGAAAGATAGCTTATCAAGGGACTTTCTAAAAATTGCAATTTTTAGAGACAACTTTGAAAAAGCGACATTTTAAGTCTTTGTACTTCAAAGACCTAAAATTCGAGAGGTATCTCTAAAAAAGCATTGAAAATAATTTTTAGAGATACCCTCAAATTAAGCGACAATCACTTTCAAGACTTTTCTGCCTGGGGTAAAGCTTTTTAAATCCGGGCAGAAAAAAGGGAATCGATGATTGATGGCAGTAATTTGCTGATTTAACCATAAAGCACAAACGCTCTATGAAGAAAGTTGACAAATTATTTGATTTTAATTGTCGACTTCCCTTTTTTTGTTTATATTTTTATTAAGAAAGAGGAAATCATTATGATGACAGAAAAAATGAACACACTTGTTCCTACAGTAATTGAAAGAGACGGAAACAGTGAAAGGGCTTTTGACCTTTATTCACGCCTTTTAAAAGAAAGAATTATTTTTATTGATGGAGAAATCCGCGACGAAACAGCAGATTTAATTGTTGCACAAATTCTTTATTTGGAAAGCGAAAATCCGGAAAAAGATATTAATATGTACATAAACTCGCCTGGTGGAGTTGTAACAGCAGGACTTGCCATTTACGATACAATGCAGTACGTAAACTGTGACATTCAGACAATTTGCATGGGACAGGCTGCTTCTATGGCTGCCATTCTTCTTGCCGGCGGAACTGTAGGTAAAAGGTATGCCCTTCCTTCAAGCCGTGTTATGATTCATCAGGTGCGCGGTGGCATGGAAGGTCAGGAAAGTGACATTCAGATTCAGGCAAAGGAAATGGTAAGGCTTAAGAAACTCAGCACAAAGTACCTTGCTGAAAAAACTGGTAAAAAAATCGAAGAAATTGCAAAAGACATGGAAAGAGATTTTTACATGTCAGCTGAAGAAGCAAAAGAATACGGAATTGTAGATCACATTATGGAAAAGCCTGTAAAAGGAAAATCTGTAAAGACAAATAAATAAAGGGAGGAGAAAATCATAATGCCAAGAAATATAAAAAAAGACGGACATTTTTGTGCCTTCTGCGGTTTACCTTCAAGTGAAGAAAAGAAAGTTATAAAATCACCATTACAAAACATTTACATCTGTGACGCATGTATAGATTCATGCCACCAGCTTTTAAAAGACGATATTTCTAACACAGCTCCTATAAAGATGGACAGTGTTCCAACCCCAAAAGAATTTAAGGAGCATTTGGATCAATACGTAATAGGCCAGGACTATGCAAAAAAAGTTCTTTCTGTTGCCGTTTACAACCACTACAAGCAGCTTTCTATGTCTCCTGCAGAACAGAAAAAACAGGGTGTAAAAATTGAAAAATCAAATATTTTGCTTTTAGGCCCTACTGGAAGCGGAAAAACCCTCCTTGCAAAGACACTGGCTGAAAAATTAAAGATTCCTTTTGCAATTGCAGACGCCACAACTTTGACAGAAGCAGGCTATGTTGGTGATGACGTAGAAAACGTTTTGCTTAAACTGATTAATGCAGCTGATGGCGATGTTTCTGCGGCCGAAAAGGGAATCATCTTTATTGATGAAATTGATAAAATTGGCCGTAAAAGTGAAAACCGTTCCATTACAAGAGATGTTTCCGGTGAAGGCGTACAGCAGGCACTTCTTAAGATTATTGAAGGAACACACGCTTCTGTTCCTCCAATGGGTGGAAGAAAGCACCCTCTTATGGAAAATATTGATATTGACACAACAAACATCCTTTTCATTTGCGGAGGAGCTTTTGTTGGTCTGGATAAAATCATTGAAGAACGCGTTTCTTCATCATCTATTGGCTTTGGTGCAAGCGGAAAAAATCTTTCTGACGAAGAAAGGATGGAACTCTTGAATCAAGTTACTCCGGACGATCTTGTAAAGTTTGGTCTTATTCCGGAATTGATTGGCCGTCTGCCAATTACATGTGCTTTAAAAGAACTGACTAATGAAGATTTAAAGCGCATTCTTACAGAACCAAAAAATTCGATTGTAAAGCAGTTTGTCACAAGTCTTAAAATTGATGACGTTGACCTTACATTCGATGATGAAGCCATCAAGGAAATTGCAGACATTGCCATAAAAAGCAAAACTGGAGCCCGTGGCTTAAGAGCTATTGTAGAAAAGGTTCTTCTTGACATAATGTATGAAATTCCAAGTATTCCTGGTCAGAAAAAACTTGTCATTACAAAAGACATTGTTGACGGAAAAAAGAATTTCGATGTAAATGAATTGCTGACGGAAAATCAGTCTGCTTAAAAATCTGCAAAAAAATACAGCCTGGCCGAATGAACTGAAAACTCATTTGACCAGGCTTTTTGCTTCTTTTAAAGATGCCACTAGGACTAGCCTAATACTGCAGCTTTTGAATAATTTGTATGGTTTCTTTGGCGCACTTTTCCCATGAAAAATCTTTTGAAATTGCAAGGGCCTTTTTGCTTAAAGACTGCCTTAAATCCGTGTCTGTAATGATTTTTTCTATGGCACAAGCTATTTCTTCAACATTGTCACTGTCAAAATAAAGGGCGCCATCTTTGGCAACTTCTTTGA
>CAVCWN010000251.1:0-6065 GCA_963605975.1 Desulfovibrionaceae bacterium
AGACAGCTTTGGCAAAACCGCAATTGTAATTGGAAAAGGCAAAGTGGCATATTTTTTTACATTCGAAACGTTTTGTCCCGCATCATCGATTACAAAAACAAGGGTGGCCCCATTTTTTGCCTGGGGAATTTTGTATGGACAAGGGGCTTCCTGGCTGGAAGTGGTGCTTTTTGCAGTGGCGACTTTTTCTGTGGAAGTTGGCCCCCTTTTTGCAGAAGCGCTTTTTTCTGGAGAGATGGAAGAGGTCGCAGTAGAAGAGGTCTTTTCTGATGCGGTGGACTTTGTCGCAGGTGAAGCAGCCTTCTCTGATGAGGTGGGGCTGGTCGCAGTAGAAGAAGTCTTTTCTTCAAAAGAGGCGCCGCCCACAGTAGATGGACTTTTTTCCGAAAGAGATGTGCTAAATGGATCCGGCAGCGTCTTTATGGAAAGGGTCTGGCCTATTGCGTCGCCGCTTGTGGCAGGTCCAGGATTTTCTTCGGAAAGGGAAGATGTCTTGGTAGAAGAAGTTTTTTCTCCAGAAGTGGAGGCAATCTTCGTAGAAAGAGTCCTTTCTTCGGAAGATGAGCCCCTCTTCGTAGAAGCAGCCTTTTCTTCGGAAGATGAGCCACTCTTCGTAGAAAGAGACCTTTCTTCGGAAGATGCGCTGCTCTTCGTAGAAGCAGTCCTTTCTTCGGAAGAAGCACCCCTCTCAACAGAAGCAGCCTTTTCTTCAAAAGCAGCCCCCTCCCCAGCCAGGCCACCCACATTCATTTCTTCTTCATAAGAATCTGCCACATAAACGGCAGAAGCTGACTTGCCTTTTAAAGTGGCAAGGGCAATCAAAAGGGAGCAAAAAGCAATAATCAAAAAGGAAAGGGCAACAACTCCCTTAGTGCTGAGGGTTACCTTGGGCTTTTTATTTTTTCTGGAATTTGATTTTTTTGTGGCGGATTTTTTTAAAGAAGCCCCGCTTAAAGGCTTACCGGCCCCTGAAGATTTTTTTCCATGAGGATTTTGATTTTTTTCGTCATTTGATTTTTTTCCATTAAGTGAAGACTTCTGCGCCATACTTTTATTATTCCACAAAAATCCCTTTTAATAAAGAAAGCCTGTAAAAAGATTTTTCTTCCTAAAAAAAGCTGCCAAAAAAGGTAGCGTGAGTCTAAAAAGGTTAAAGATTGTCAGGCAAAAGTGAAAATCAAGGGCATCTCTAAAAATTGCAATTTTTAGAGACAAATCAACTGATTGCGTAAGACACTTCCTTGTCTTCTTCTACAGTTTTTTTCATGTGGAAAAGGGCTCGAATTTCTGTCTGGCGGACAGCTTCCGGACTCAAGCCCAGCAAGCCGGCAATTTCGCGCAAAGTTTTCTGGCCTTTAGAAGCTTCAAAATTGTAGCGATAAAAGATAACTTCCTTTTCGCGTTCAGAAAGACTTTCTACTAAATCGCGAACGGCACGGGCTCTTTCTTCTTCCAAAAGGATATCTTCAGGGCAATAAGTCCTGTCTGCAATAAAATCGCAAAGGGTAGAAGTTTCGCTGTCATTAATTTCCTGCTCCAAAGAAGAAATCGTGTAGGCATACTTTTCTATAAGGCGGATTTTCTTTTTTGAAATTCCAAGACATTTTGAAATTTCATCAATGCTTGCTTCTCGTCCGTATTCTTCCATAAAGTTGCATTTTGTTTTTTCAATAGTAGCAATCATTTCTGCTTTTCTAGCTGGCAAGGCAATCATAGAAGAATGCTTTTTTGCATAGCGAATCATGTATTGCATAATCCATGGGTAAGCGTAAGTCGAAAAGCGTGTTTTAAAAGTCGCTTCAAATTTTTTTGCAGCCGCCATAAGGCCCATGTTACCTTCCTGAATTAAATCCATCATGGGAATTCCAAAAGCAGAATATTTTCCAGCCACACTGACAACCAGACGCAAATTGCTGTTAATCAGTTTTTTTAAAGAAAGGTCACAGCCATTTTTAATATTTCTGGCCAGTTCTTTTTCTTCTTCAGCTGAAAGCAGTGGAAATTTCTGAATATCCTTCAGGTAAACATTTAAAAGGTCCATTTCAAAACTCCTGATCTTGTTCTAAATATAAATAAGCAAGTTTTATGCCAAGTTTAACAATATCAAGATTTTTCAAAAGGATTTCAAGACTATTTACTTACAGAATAAGGATTTAGAAAATAAAAATATTTTTTTTTAGAAAAAGATGCCATTTAAAAAGTTACACTTTTTTATACACTTTGCCTGTAAAAAGGAAAAAGTGTATATTTTTTTATACAGAATAAAAAGATGCTTACTGTATACTTTTTTATACATTTTTTTTGATTTACAGCGCCTTTCCTTAAGAAAAAATTCTTTAGGGAAGACGCTTTTTTTATAGAAACAACTTTGCCCTACTTACTTTCAGCTGTCAGGCCGGAAGATGTAACTGTTATTTTTAAAGGAATAACGCCCTCTTTTGTGCCATTAACGCTTTCTTCATTCGAATAATAAAGGCCAAAAGTTTTATCGCTAGGTTCAACAGATGTGTCTACCAAATAATAGCCAAAACCTGTCAAATCAAAATCTTCTTTTTTTAGCGAAGAAATTGTGACTTGGTCAAAGTCGTAACCTGTAAACTTTTTTTGACTACCATCACTGTATTTTACACTGCCAACAATGCTTTGGTAAAAAAGTTTATGGGGAAAAGAATTGATTGCAGCACTATACAAAATACCATTGTTCATAACTTGTACTGTCAAAGTTTGTGATTTTCCAGAAGCAAGGCTTACTTCTTCAGGCAACTTAAAATCGACTTTTGAAAAATCATCATATTCTTTTGCATAAACATAAGAGCCAAGAGAAATTGAAAGGTCTTCCTCCAATTGATTTTCGAGTGTCAAAGAAAGAGAGACTTCCTTCCCACCATAGTTGTAGAAAACATTATTTTGATTACAATTATCACCGTCACCACAAGAGGCAAGTAAAGGGAAAGGTAATATAAATAAAAGATAAATCATTTTTTTCATTTGTAAATCTCCTTGACAGTTTTTATAGACATTCATAACAACACTTTAATACATTTTTTTTCACACGTCCACTTTCATGTAAAATTTATGGAGTTTTTATAAAGTTGTGCTGCGAAGCCTGGAACAAGTGCTTTACAAAAAGAATATTTCTTCCACCAAAGCAGCCTAGCCGGCCCTGTAGTGGTTTGCCGAAGGCAAAGTGCAAAGCACCGAGGCGAATAGCCGAGCCGCGAAAGGGCCGTTTGACAAAAGGCGGGATGCTTCAAGGTATCCTAAAAATTGCAAATTTTAGAGGCTCCCTCAAATAAAAATAAAAAAAATTTTGTGTACAAAGGGGGCGGAAATTCATATAATGGGGCTATGAAAGCTTTAATTAAGGATTTATTGACTGGCCAGGCTGACGGTCGCATGGTTGAGGTTTATGGTTGGATTCGTACAAAGCGCGATTCTAAGAATCTGGTTTTTATTCAAGTGAATGATGGTTCCTGCTTTGCTTCTATTCAGCTTACTTATGACAGGACTAATCCAGCTGCAGGTTTGGATGTGAATGCTGTGGAAGAACAGCTTAAAGTGGCTACGACTGGGGCTTCTGTTAAGGCGTCTGGTTTGCTTGTGCCTTCTCCGGCCAGCGGTCAGGCTGTTGAAGTGACTCTTGTGAAGTTTGAGGTTTTGGGTGTCTGCCCTACTGACACTTATCCTTTGCAGAAAAAAAATATGTCTATGGAATATCTTCGCGAAAATGCCCACCTTCGCGCAAGAACAAATACTTTTGGTGCGGTTTTCCGTTTAAGAAACCAGATGGCTTTTGCTTTGCACACTTTTTTCCAGGAAAGGGGTTTTACTTACATTATGGCTCCAGAAATTACTTGCTCGGATGCTGAAGGTGCGGGCGAAATGTTCCAGGTAACGACTTTGTCTTTGGAAAAGATTGCGGAACTTGGGGTCAAGGCTGGCGCTAATGGAATGAAGATTGAGGATGCGGCAAAGATTGTTGACTATTCCAAGGATTTCTTTGGGAAGAAGGCTAGTCTTACTGTTTCAGGCCAGTTGGAGGCTGAAACTCTGGCTACTGCTTTAAGCCGCGTTTACACTTTTGGTCCTACTTTCCGCGCTGAAAATTCCAACACTCCACGCCACCTGGCAGAGTTCTGGATGTGCGAACCTGAAATGGCTTTCTTTGATCTTTTTGATGATATGGATCTGGAAGAGGAATTCCTTAAGTTCATGTTTAACTGGGCTTTGACTAAGTGCCGCGAAGATTTGGAATTTTTTGAAAAGAGAATTCAGCCTGGTACTATTGCCCAGTTGGAACATGTTGTGAATACTCCTTTTAAGAGAATTACTTATACTGAAGCTGTCAGCCAACTGGAAAAGTATAATGATAAATTTGAATTTCCTATTTCTTGGGGAAAGGAACTTCAAACTGAACATGAGCGCTATTTGACTGAAGAAATTTATAAGTCACCGGTTATGGTTTATAACTATCCAAAGGATGTTAAGGCTTTCTATATGAAGCAAAATGATGACGGCAAGACTGTTCGTGCTGTTGATGTTTTGGTTCCTGGTCTGGGTGAAATAACTGGTGGTTCTGAACGCGAAGAAAATTATGACAAGCTGCTGAAGGTTTGCCAGGAACGCGGAATGGATATGTCAAATTATGAATGGTACCTGGATTTGCGCCGCTTTGGTTCTGTGCCTCATTCGGGTTTTGGTTTGGGATTTGACCGTCTTTTGCGCTACATTACTGGTATGGCAAATATCCGCGATGTGGTTCCTTACCCTCGCGCTCCAAAGCTTGCTGATTTCTAGGCAAGGGATTTTGGGATCTTAAAAAAAAATCAAAATACGGGCATCATTAAAAATTGCGTTTTTTAAAGATGTCTTTTAGCGCTGGCAGTGACTTTTTAAGGCATGGGCCGGCGCTGCTTTTTAAGGGTTTTACTTTTTTTGATTTTTTTGGATTTTTTGATGGAATTTTAAAAGACAAACTTTCTGCTGTTTTGTAAAGGAATATTTTTTGAAAAAGAAATTTGAAAACTTGGCAAAGTTGAAGCATTTGAATTTTAGATCTTTTTCTCAAGCCATTTATTTGACGGCTGTTTTTTTTACGGACAATGGTTTGTTTTCCTATGCTTCTTCGTGCGCTTTTGGTTTTTTGTTTAGTTTTATTCCTGTCGTTTTACTGACTCTTGCAATTCTGGTTAGAATTCTGCACACGGATCCAGCTTTTATTACGGGTCTTTTGGAAAGGTCCAGGATTTTTAGCGAAACGTTTGACCTTGATTCTTTGGTGGCTGGTCTTTTAAATATCGGGAAAATTACTTCTGTAGAAATTGTTTTATTCATTACCATTTTTTTTATGGCAAGGCGTTTTTTTGCAAGCGCCATGGCTTCTTTGTCTACCATTTTTAAGCAGGAGGTAAAGTTTCAGCCTCTTTTGCAGCAAGTGGTAATTTTGATTGGAGAAGCAGTTTTTATTATTTCCGCCGCTTTTATAATTATTTTTATTTCTGCTTTAAGGGCCATAAGGTCTTTGCCTTTTTTTTCTGACTTGATTTCAAAGTTTCCTATTTTGGACAGTAACCTTTCTGCAATTGTTGTTAATGCAACACCGATCTTTTCAATTTTTTTAATTGTCTTTTTGTTTTACAAGCAGGGGTCAAGGTCTCACCCGCCCCTTTTGCCAACTTTCTTTTCTTCTGTTTTATGCACTTCGATTTTCTGGGCTTTCCAGAAACTGATGAGATATTTTTTAAACATAAACAGCTACAACTTTGTTTACGGGGCTTTTTCTACAATCATTGTGCTGCTTTTGGAAGTGTGGTTTTTCTTTGTTTTCTTTCTTTTCTTTGCGGAATTTCTTTTTGTTTACCAGTACTTTGATACTTTGGTTTTGTCTGAGCTTTACGTTTTGCCTGAACGCGATGATTCAAGACTGCTGCCTTCTTTAAAGAGAATGCTTTTTATAAATCCTATTTCTTTAATTTACAAAAAAGGGGCCATGGTCACTTACAAAAAAAATGATTTTGTTTACTGCCAGGACGACCAGGGAAAATGTATTTATTATATTGTAAAGG